>JBDKVE010000207.1:0-2220 GCA_039679345.1 Anaerohalosphaeraceae bacterium | reverse complement strand
TCCCCAGCAGGCCAGTTCAAGGCCGTTATAGCCCATCTTTGCTATCAAAGGTGCCAATTCCGCCACCGGAATATCGGCCCATTGTCCGGTGAATATCGTTACAGGTCTTGCCATATTTGTCTCTCCTTATAGTTTAAGGTGTCTTATTTTGCGAATGAAGTCCATTTTTTGCTGCTGCCGGCGCTCTTTAACAGGGTTTGCAGGAACAGCATGCCGCGAAGCCCATCTTCGACTTTGGGGAAATCCCGCACGATTGCATCGACTTTTTTGCCTTCGATATTCGCCCGAACCGTATCGGCGAAATTCAGATAGATATTGGCCATGGCTTCAATGAATGCCTCGGGGTGTCCGGAAGGCAGCCTTGTGGCACGGGCGGCGGCAGCACTTTCTTTGCCAATATAATCATTGCCGCGCTTCCAGACCTGAGTCGGCTGGCCCATCATCTTGACATACAGATAGTTGGGGTCTTCCTGATGCCACTCCAGGCCGCCCTTTTCGCCATAAATCCAAATCGCCAGATTATTTTCTTCGCCTACAGAAACCTGACTGGCATGCAGAACCCCTCTGGCTCCATTGTCATACTTAACAAGACAATTGATGTCGTCATCAACTTTTCGGCCGGGGACAAAGGTTGTCAATTCCGAGCATAAATGCGTGATTTTCAGGCCGGTGATATACTCGGCCAGATTTTCGGCATGGGTACCAATATCACCACCGCATCCTGAACCACCGCTCTGTTTGGGATCCGTTCTCCAGGATGCCTGCATCTGGCCGCTCTTTTCCAGAGCCGTTGCAAGCCATCCCTGCGGATACTGAACAACAATTTTGCGAATCTTACCCAGTTTACCGGAATGAACCATATCCTTGGCTAATTTAACCATCGGATAACCGGTATAATTGTGCATTAAACCAAACACCTTCCCTGTTTTCTTGACTAATTTAACAAGGGTCTTGGCTTCGGTGACACTAATGGTCATTGGTTTTTCGCACATGACATGGAAACCGGCCTTCAGCAGTTCACTGGCAATCGGAAAATGCCAGTTGTTGGGGGTGCAGACTGCCACAAAATCCATCCGTTCGCCATCAGGAAGCTTGTTTTCCGCGGCAATCAATTCCTTGTAATTACCGTAGCAGCGGGCCGGATTCAGGCACAATATCTCCGCCATCTTTTTGGATTTGACCGGATCGATATCGAAGGCTCCACCCACTAATTCGATATTTCCGTCCATGCGAGATGCTTTGCGATGTACTTCTCCAATAAAAGCCCCCATACCGCCACCAATCATACCCATTCGTAGTTTTCGTTTCATGCCTTCATCCTCAAATAATGGTTTTTCTTTGTAAGATTGCCTTACCGCTCGGCCGGTTACATTATTGACGCAAAGCCGGCATTTTGTTTGTCCATCGGGCCATCCGATAGGTGTTTTTCCAATTCACGATATCCACATGACCGTCGATGAAGACTATATTAGAATCACCACTTTCTTTTTTGTCAAAGGTAGTTTTATGAAAACTTGCCAAACAATCCAAATAACTCTGACCGCCTGTCGGCTCCCAGCTTGTGGACGTCGTCCAGGCCGCAGCAGCACTGGGATGCTGTGGTCCACCGCATAAGGCATTGTCATTCAGTGTCGAGGAATAGCGTCCTGTGGTAATCCAGGGGTTTTCTTCAGCAAAGAAAAAAATAGCGGCCGGAGCACGTACTTCTGAGGCTTTGACCTGCAGAATATGTTTATATTGTGTAGCGCCGCTAAGTTCAAATCCACCCAGGAAGGCATTCATACTGTAGCCAAAGGTAGGTTTAAATACGATATTATTGGGGCATGGATTGTGTGATAACCCGGCAAAGCGTTCAAAAACAGGGCAGATGTGGCTTTTATCCTGGGCTGCAAGATAGGACCAGAGGCTGCCAGCCAGATCGGGCCGGATGATGGGATTTCGTTGCGGATCATGCCACTGGCAGGTTCGGGATGGATCGATGGACTTGAAGACAGAACCCCATGCATTGGGAAACATATCATCAAAATCATCGGTATACATCTTTCCGGCCAGACCATATTGTTTCAAATTGTTACGACAGACCACATTCCAGGCGGATTCTTTCGCTCTTCGAAGTGCGGGAACGACGATGGCAAGCAGCATGGCAATAATCGCAATCACAACCAGAAGTTCAATCAGCGTGAAACCTTTTCTTGCTCTCTGAAACATTTCAGGTATCTC
>JBDKVE010000206.1:0-12790 GCA_039679345.1 Anaerohalosphaeraceae bacterium | reverse complement strand
CGATACTTACTGCCTGGGAGGCGTAAGGATACAGCAATGCCTCGGTAGTAAACTCTTTGGTACCCGCCAGAACACCGTCAATATAAATGTTGATGGTTTTACCATTATAGGTGCCCACCACATGATGCCATTCGGCTGCGGGGAATATCGGCACCGTCAGTTCCCGGGTCAACATTGAAGAGGCAACAAATCGCATGCCGTTACCTTCACGGAGCAGACGGAAGATGTTCTCTTCATCACTGCGAGCAGGATTTCCGAACTGCATGATGCGACGGTTTCCATTCCAGTCATCGGCATTCACCCATGCCGCAACAGACACTCCGCCGTCAAGAGTTTTCATGTTCGGATCATGCACTGCATTGGGATCCGGGGTGACTTCCACGTACGAAAACCGCGTGAAGTTAAGGGCATAGTTATTGGTACCGTCGGAAGGAATCCAACCCGGAACATAAGACGGGATCTTAAAATTGGGATCTGTAATCTTATTATTGCCAAATATGCCTTTGTCGTTATCTACCGTGGAATCATTCGCCGTGGCGCCACTGCCTTCATTAAAGGCCCAGCGGGCAACCAGCGTCTGATCAACGGTGGTATCCCAGACACGTACCTTGACCTGTACGGGATCGGACGGATTGCCGTCATCATCTGTTACGATTACCTGGAACACATAGGTTCCCCGGGCAGTAAGCCCCGTAATTGTCGGATCCTGCTGGGACTCTGTTCCGCCAAAATCCGCGACAGCCGGGCCGGAAATCTGGGTCCAGGCATACGTCCAGCTTGTGGAATCGATATCCGTCACGGTGGCATCCACGGTCACGGTGGTATCCGGAAGAACGATTATTTTCTGAGCGGGATTGACCGCGACACTGGGGAGCCATTCATCAATCAGTTCAATTTCAGCAATCTGGAATAATTCATTGACTCCGCCGCGAAGCGTCGGGAACATTATTTTGTAATGCAGATAGGACGTGCTGTTGCTGAAAAAAATGGGTGTCGTGCCTTTGGTAAGACGAGGCCATTCGGCGGATTGACTAAAGTCAACGATGGCGCCGTTATTGATCAGAGTCCATGGACCAGCGGCTGCGGTACCATTGGATCCATACAGTTCATAGGAAATCGGGTCGCGGCCTGCCGAATCATTGGCTGTAGTGAAACTCAGTCCCTGCACAATCGTGCTGACCGGATTCGGAGTACCTTGTTTCGGTGTAATAATGATACCGGCAATATCACCCAAACTTCTGAAGTGTAAAAATTTTGTATTTACATTGTTGTCAATCGCGTATTGAGGAGCTTCGCCTCCGGGCCAGTCATTATCATTAGGCTGGCCGATCACTGGATCGCCGGGGGTGGTAACATCACCTACTCCCATGGCAACCCCCCCAGCCATCATTAAAAGAACCATTACCATCAATTGCCATCTTACCTTACACATAACATGATCCTCCAAAAAAAACGTTAATAATACTCACACAGCATCGTAATTGTGTTATACGTAACACATTATCCGCTTTATTGTCTTTCGAGGATTAAGGCTGGATCGCCAAACAGCGTCCAGTCGGCCGCATTCGCTGACGCTTCGGTACAGGCAAGGGTCAAATAGCGGTCACTGCTTCGAATCGGAATTTCAATCATCAGGGTTCCCTCTGACCTGTGATAATTCTTTTTACACAGTTTTGGCTGACCGTCTACAAATACATAAAAATCCGCATCGGGATCGTATTGCCCCGATTCCGCAATGGCTGTCTCTGAAATGCCATACGATGCGGTAAAAGTCTTTATCGAGACATCGGCAGGCAGATTCCCGCGAATTGCATCCAGGTCAAATGTGATCCCTGCATTTGTATGCATACACAATATCGTCTTTGCCTGGTAGTCTTTCAACTTGAGAGGCTGCACATTCTCCGGAGCAACCATGGCCACTTCGGTTCGCGGACCGACAGGGACATAATAGTCATTGGACGTGACAGGGAACGCATACAGGTGGCCGGCGGAACTAATTTGCGAAGACCCATTGGGAACAAAAACACCATCCACAAATGGATTATACGAAACCCTAAGATATCCCAATGCCCCTTCTTGTCCTCTTTCAAACATTGCCCAATTCATCTGGCCGGTTAAAAGATCAATACCCTGACTGTTTTGCGGGGCATTAAATCCATTCCCCCCGGTAATCAGGCTGGTCAGGTCGAGATTCTGACCTTTCCAAATCCAGTTCCTGCTGGAATCAATCTGCTGTACAAATTGTTCCGGAACAAAATTCAATGCATGAACTCGCCCGGACATCGAAACATGGCGGGCATCGGAGGTTTCAAGAAGCTGGCTGGATTTGGACTGGTCCTGCCGGCCGGCAATCAAAGAGACTTTGCCTTTGTATAAATAGACCTCGGAATCGCCATTGGAGTGAATCTCTACACCAAACTCCGTGCCCAGGTCAATCATGGAGGACGATGGTGTTTCAATGGTAAATCCGATTGCCCGATCCGAAACCCTGGCATAAAATTTACCACTATCTGCAAAGATCCGGTTCTCAGATTGAAATGAAAAACGGGCCGGCGATTCTACGACGACTTCAACACCACTGTTGAGTTGAAATTCCACCAATCCTTCAGTCAGCACGTATGGCCTTTGGGCCACATACATCACTGAACCCGACTGAATCGGATTGCTATTATCTGCCCATTGTGCGGCAATTAAATCGGTCACAACCGCAGCCGAGGTCTTCGGTTCCGGCAGAATCAAATTCACGTAACCAATCATAAAAAATAACGCAGCGACCGAAACGAATGCTATTAACGCAGAAAACTTATTGATCTTGCCAAAGGTACGCTCCGCCGGCTTTGCTTGCTCAATGATCTGGGATACGATTGGAGGTTTCTGGATTTCCACCTGCGGGGCCTTTTGCTCCTGCTCCAAAAGTGCATTCCATAACGCCAGATTCAAAGAGCAGTCAGACACATGCGATGCTGCAGGCAGAATTGCTTCCGGATAACTGAAATCATGATCACGCAAGACGCTCAGCGTCGTAATAAAATCGACATATTCCTTTTTCGCATCAAGACTGACAACCAGCATCTGCTTCAACTCTACCGCCTGAAGGTCGTTAATGGCACCTTCCATGGACAGCACAATTAATTCGTGCAAACGATGTACATTCAGATTACTCATGTGACGCTCCCGACTCCAAGAGGGTCTTTTGAATACAGGAATGAAGCAAAGTCAGGAGTAATGCCATACGTTTGTAGAGAGTGTTCACAGACTGCTGGCGCCTGGAGGCAATATCCGACATACTGACCCCCTGGTGATATCGCAACTGAATGATGCTGGCATCCTGCCGGTTCATTTTCTTAATGCACGATTTCAATGCTTCTTTTTTCTGTTCACACGTTTCGGACGATTGAATCGTTTGTGAAGCAAGTTCTTCAATCAATGCTTCATCCAGACTGAATACGGATTTTTTCCTGGCGTAATAATTCAGAATACGATTTTTAGCAATCTGACGGGCCCATGGCAAAAAACTGCGATCCAATTGAAATTGGTCGAATTTGGCCCATAAAATAGAGGCTGTGTCTTGAAAGATATCTTCCGCATCCGCATAATTTGGAACCAGTGTTAAAATAAACGCAAACAACTGGTTATTATGCTTCAAAAAAAGCGAAAAAAACTCATCTTTATTCGACATTTACCAGCCCTCGGACATTCCTAAACACCCATACTCTATTATATAGTTTTGGCAATTGTCAAACTTTGTATTTTTTTACCTGAAATGTTGCACTGAGAAATACATAATCCCTTTAAATATATTAATTTATGAATTATATCCTTGATTTAATAAATATGGCGGCAGGACATACCCCCACCGCCATAATATACATCTATTATAAACCGCATTATATCTACTAATAGACATATCCGTATACATTTATTCTTTCGGCCAAGCCGATGTTTGATATTACTGCATTTTGTTTATGATTGCAGTAAAACCACCGCCGGAAGCCATCTTTATAGTCAGCATGTCTTCACCACTGACCGTCATCTGTCTGCGGTTAATCTGGCGGGCATTGGTGTTGGCATCGGGGCCATCTTCAAATATCGTAACCTGATATTTTCCGGCCCCCAGGAAGCTCAGCGGCACTTCCAGCGTGCGGGCATCCCAATTGGTAATCGCAGCCAGATACCATGTTGTGCCCTTCCGGCGAGCCATAACAATATACTCTCCGATACGTCCATCCAGAACCTGGGTATCGTCCCAGGCTGCGGGCAGATGTTTCATAAACTCAATGCCGTCCTGGCCGTAGTAGTTTTCCGGCTTATCCGCTATGGAAATCAAGAAGCTGTCATAGACAATCAGCAGCCCCAGTTCCTGACAACGCGTTCCCAGACTTTTGATGGGACGCTGTGCCGACCAGCTCGCTTTTGTTTCATTGAGCATGCTGCCGGGGGTATAATCCATCGGGCCGGCCAGTTGGCGGGTAAACGGCAGCGTGGTTTTATGCACCGGGTCGTTGGTCCGTGACCCAAGGCTCTGTTCGTTACCGTATATGGCTTCACAAGTCATAAAGTTGGGCCACGTCCGAAGCTCGCCGGTGGGCTTGTAGCAACCGTGGAAATCAATCATCAGCTTATGCTTTGCTGCCTCTTCCAGCACCTTGTGGTGCCAGTTGACCATCCACTGGTCATCCCGTGACATAAAATCGATTTTAACGCCGGCAATCCCCCATTTCTGATAGAGGGCAAAGGTCTCCTCCATGCGTTTATTGAGGGCTTCCCAGTGCGTCCAAACCCAGAGTCTGACGTTTTTGGCCGCCGCGTATGCCACCAACTCCTGCATATCGAGTCCATCAATGGGTATAGTACAATTGCCATCACGATACCATCCGTCGTCAATCAGGGCATATTCCCAGCCCATCGATGCGGACAGATCAATAAAGCCTTTGAGCAGGGCCATATCCATATCCCCGCCGCAACTGAGCCAGTTCCAGCTTGTCACGCCGGGTTTAATCCACGAGGTGTCTGCAATCTTCGAGGCTTCATTGAGATTCAAAATAATATCCGAGTTAAGCAAATCGGCCGGCTTGCGTCCAAGCTGAATCACCCGCCAGGGAGAATAATGCGGCGTGGCGGCATCGACTGCCAGCGGGACATTATTACGGCGAGACAGGGTCGTTTTCAGGACGGTGTTACCCTGATTGTCGCTGGCGTTTATGACATAAAAACGGACTTTGGCCCGGCCCTGCTGACTGACTTCAGAATCGATCCCCACCTTGCCGGACAAACGCAGGCAGCCTTCCGGCAGCTTGAAAACAATAACACCATCGGCGTGAGTCCCCAATCCTTTTTGATATACCGTGTCAGCAATCTTCAAGGGATTGCTATCCACGCTCTTGTCCATTTTCAAGTTGCCCCACCCCTGTCGGACCTGAGTAGGTTTCAGATCGCTGAGCCACATTTCGGAGCCATCTTTCAGAGTAACCTTTAAATCAACAATATCCACGTGATCAAAGGCATTGGAACCAAGGGCATCCACAACAATACGCAGTGTATCTGCGCCTTCGGGCAATGCCTCATCAAACGCCCAGGGCTTCTGTCTCAACTGCACCGGGTCGCTTTCGAGCCAGGCCGAGGATTGACCGTGACGGGTCATATACATCCCCGCCCAGTCCACCAGGGACGCTTCGGTTATGGAACAATACCGATTTTCATCCAATTGGATCGTCAGCGGCAGCCCGACAATGTCATCGGAAGTAATGCGGGCAAGCTGATCGCGGGGAGATACCACTTCGTGCATGGTAGTATAGCTGTTCAGAAACGCCGGCCAGGCAATCGGGTTTCCTTCAAATGCGAACTGGGTATGCTCCTCATTCAAGACGATTTTTTCTCCAAAGGTAGTGTCGAAGAAATAACGAAAAGCCACACCGTCATCATAGGCCCGACAAATCAGGGAAAATTGCCGCTGTTTACCGGCCGGTTCCTGGAGTACCAGAACCGCTTGATTATATCGGTCAAGAATGCGAGATTTTCGCCCAATGGCCGGAGCCCATGTCTGATCATGTGTGGTGGTCTTATGAGACAGCAGTTTCAGATTGTCCTGGAGGGTGCCGTCGGCAAACTCTAATTGCAGCGTTGATTCCGACACAATTATCTGATTATCCATCTTCACCGAATACGTCAGGGCTTGTCCAACCTGAACAAGCATTTCAATTGTGCCGTCGGGGGATTTCACAGACACCGGCCGGGCACAACCCAGCACAGCCGTAATCATAACCATGATACCGATCGTCGCCTTTTTGAGCATAAGCAATCCTTTCAAATAGAGTCATTCCTGGACCAAAAAAAACAGGCGGCTCCGAAACTATCTCGGAACCGCCTTGTCATTTTACTGCAATTTAAAGAAAATTGGAATTACAAATGAGGATAGAATCCATGTGTAAGCCAGTTTTGGGCCATAATCGCAAAGTCATCAATTGTGACTACGCAATTGCCATCGAGGTCGCCAACCGGATTACCATAGATACAGACGCTCTCTTTGGTTTCCAGATAATACAGATCTACGACTTCCTCTGGTGAAAGAACATAGTTGAACGCTTTCAGATCGTCAATCATACCATCGAACCGTTCACCCACACTTTCATTTCTGCCAATCCAGAATTTTGCATCTGCTTTATTGGCAAGAGTAAAACCTCCCACGGCCTGCTGCAAACCATCTACATAAATCCGTGCTACGCCGTCGATGTAGGTTACAGCCACATGGTGCCACTGACCTTCTGTGACGAGGTCCTTGGCGGTGTTGAGTGTAGTTCGATTTTGCGACTGCATCCGCACCTGGCCTTCATTGCTGACCATGAATATCCAGTAGTTATTGTCCTCAGATGACCAGTTATCGCGTTTTGCGGCAATCATGCCACTTGTAACATCCGTTGCCCCCTGCCAGTTAACCCAGGCCGAAATCGAGAATGCACTGGTTTCTTCGCTCGGATTAAACGAGCCGGCATCCGCACAACTGTTCGGGTCAACAAAGGAAACTGCGCCATTGGTTACCGCATTGCCGGCATTATAATCGCCGTCTGCAATACCGTCTGCAAAGACCGGTGTACCAACGACTGTTGCATCATGGCTAAAGCCTGCCGCATCCGCATAGGTCGTACCATTGTAGCTGCTGGCATCCAACTTCCAGTGAGCCAGAGTCTTCTTGATATACAGATTGGCTGTTTTGGAATAGACGACAACGCCGCTGGCATTCGTCACACCACACAAATAGGCACCTTTATCCGAATCGCCGGCGTTGATCACCGTCAGTGTGGCACTGTTAACTCCCTTATACTTGCCGCCTTCGGTCAACTGAACTTCATTATTCTCGACCTGGGTATCCGGATCAAAGTACCATTGATAGGTAATAGTTCCGTTCAGAGGATCTTTAGCTTCAACTGTAAAGGCTGCACTGCCGCCGGGGTGTGCAAATGCATTCACCGGGCTTTCGGGGTTAATCAGGACCAGTGTCGTCTCCGTATTGAACCGCCAGACACGACCATCGATATTATTGGGATCCCCGGCCGGATAAACACCGCCGGTGGTCTTTTTGGCTTCCTCAACCATCCAGTAATAAGTCTTATTCGCCACCAGTTCCGGATCAAAACTGGTCGTTCCAACCGGCAACGCCGTCGGAGTCATCAGGAACATCTGATCAGGACTGGTTCCCAGATAGACATAATGACCGCCAATAGCACTCCAGGGTTGTGTTGGATTGTTGGGGTCAATACCTGTTTCCCAATCCAGTTGAGCATTCAGAGGGACTTCATAGGCCATTTCAGCGGGGCTGACATACTTGGCTGCCCCGGCCAGATCCCGTTCCAGCAGTTCGAATTCAGAAAAGCCCATCAGATTGCCCGAGCCGTTGTTGGCTGTCACATTCAGCTTGTAATAGGAGTAAGCAACCGCATTATCAAATTCAAACACACGGCGCTGTAAACGATCTGTCCAGTCTTCTCCGGTACGGGTATCAATCGTGGTCCAGTCGGTTCCGTTATGTGATCCCTGCAAAGTCCAGTCCTTTGGATCGCGGTCATCTGCATCACCGGCAGAGGTAATCGCATACTCATTGATGGCATAGGCACCCTTACCGAGGAATTGATATTGAATCCAGCCGGTGGTATTATTACCTCCAGTCAGCCACTTGCTATTTACGTTCTTGTCAAGCACCAGCTTTCCGCCTTCGCCGTCATTAATCTGACTGCTCCAGGAGAACTGGTAATACGCCGTTCTGGAAATACCGTTTTCAATCAGTTCCAACTCAGAAAACTGCATGATACCACCACCGTTATTCTGGGTCACATTCAGACGATAGAAATGATAAGGTATGGCGTTGGTGCACTTGAATACGCGACGTTGAAACCGGGCCACAAAGCTTTCTCCACTGCGGGTATCCACTGTGGACCAATTGGTCCCGTCGTTGGAACCCTGAAGCGTCCATGCTTTTGGATCACGGTTCGGTTCGTCATTGGCAGAGGTAATCGCATAGGAATTGATCGCAAAAGCCTGATTGTTCAGAAATTCATACTGAACCCAGCCGGTGGGACTGGTTGAGAGCCACTTGGTGTCGGATCGATTGTCAAACACCCATCGCGGCGCTTCATGATTGCCGAACTGGGAACTGCCGGTAATAGTCCCCTGAATCGTCCGGTCAATGGCCGCGGCCGAGGCAATCCCGGCCAGATAAGCCAGACCTAACACTGCAAAGGTAATTCTTTTTTGTAACATTTTGTTCCTCCGATAAATAAATAGAGTTTCAGTTGATTGCATTTTTATGCCCCCCAAACGCGGATACGCGTCGGATAATCTCTATACCATATCATCGCAGAATACCTAATACTATTCATATTATCGCAAATCGATGCAAATGAATCTACAGTAATTAAGAACCATTTATTGGATAGTTGTAACATGCAGGTTGTATTTTCATTTAATCTGAAGGTTTCAAACAAAATCAAAAAACAATCTCGAGTTCGACTTATAAAGTCCTTATTTTCATTGAATGCTAAGTCTTTTGTATTAAATTCTGCATAGAATTGATTTGCACAAAAGGAAGGATATATGTCTATTATTATCAATAACGATATTTTTCAATGTTTCAGAGGTGCCATGCGATTTCTCGATGAAAAAAGACGGAGAATATCAACGCTGCACATCCTCATTGCATCGACAATTGCAGATATGTCATCTTGTTCTTAATCTCAATCAGCATCATAACTGGTTAAACTACCATCCAACCCGGACTCTATCAGATTTTTTTATCCATTCATCCCCTGTTTTTCGGACATCCTCGGGTCCAATAACACCGTACTCCGATTAGTGTTTCTGTATCATTGTCATTCTGGATGATATTCACAAGGCAGGAAAACCATCACGAACGTGTCCGGCCAGCTTGTTTGATATCCTGCAGAAGCATATCCAGTTCCTTGACAATGTCCGGATGCGCCTTGGCCAGATTGTTCTTTTCGCCGGGATTCTGACTGAGGTCATAAAGCTGGGGTTCGCTGTCGCAGCCGGTTTCTGTGTTGGTTTGAACATATTTTTTCGGACCATCACCGGGTACGATATATTTCCATTGCCCCTTGACAATCGCCATGGTACCGGAACCCTGCTGAATAACATGGCCGCGACCTATGGAATCTTTACCCATGAACGCATCAAGCTGATTCAGGCTGTCCGGTGCATCCTCTGATTTCAGCGTTTGTCCAGTAAGAGCGGCAAAGGAAGCAATTAAATCAACCTGGCTAATCAGGGCATCTGAAATTCCAGGTTTAATCTGTTTGGGCCAGCGTACGATAAAGGGTTCCCGGGTCCCGGCATCAAAGGCACTGTATTTGCCGCCGCGTAACGGGCCGCCGGGTTTATGTTTTCCCAGAAGCTCCACTGCCCCATCTTTGTAGCCATCATCTACTACCGGACCATTATCACTAGTCAGCAGAACCAAGGTATTGTCTGTCAATCCCAGCCGGTCCAATGTATCCAGGATTTGGCCGACACACCAGTCAAACTGAACGATGGCATCGCCTCGCGGTCCCATTGATGTCTTACCGACAAATCGCGGGTGCGGCACGCGCGGGACATGAATGTCGTGGGTTGCAAAATAAAGAAAGAAAGGCTTTTCCTTTTTGTCCTCGATAAACGAGACTGCTTTTTCGACAAATCGGTCAGCCATGTCTTCATCGTTCCATAGTGCGGCACTGCCGCCGGACATATACCCAATCCGGCCAATACCGTTGACAATGGATTGATTGTGACCATGTGACCAGTCCATTTTGAGCTGGTCACGATGCGACTGGCCAGTGGGCTGGCCGGGGAAAGGCTTCTGATAGTTGACGGAAATCGGATCATTGGGGTCCAGGCCGACAACTTTGCGGTTTTCTACAAAGACACAGGGAACCCTATCCCCAGTCGCAGGCATTAAAAAGGCATAATCAAACCCAATTTCCAGCGGTCCGGGTTTAATGTCGGCATTCCAGTCCAGTGAAGCTGTATCTGTCCCAAGACCGAGATGCCATTTACCGACAACGCCGGTGGCATAGCCGGCCTGTTTCAGCATCGCCGGGAGAGTTCGACAGTTCACATCGATAATCAGGCCTGCATTGCCGGGAAGAACTCCAGTCCCCTTTTTGCGCCAGGCATATTGTCCAGTCAGAAGAGAATAGCGGGACGGCGTACAGGTTGCCGAGGAGGCATAGGCTTTGGTGAAACGAAGACCTTCCCGGGCAAGACGGTTGACGTTGGGAGTCAAAACGGTATCGGCTCCATAACAGTTCAAGTCGCCGTACCCGACGTCATCGGCATAAATCAGAACGATGTTAGGGTGTTTGGAAACATTTGCGCTCATTACCTGATGAGGAATGGCCAAAGCAGCAGGGCCAACTGTTGCGGCTACAAAAGCCGATTTTAAAAAACAGCGCCGATTCATATAATCCTGAGTCATTTGCTCTGTCCTTGTATCGAACCTGTAACGATCTCTCCACAAAAAACACATAATAAAATCTGTTCCTCATCGCTGCAAGATGATATTATAGGAGCACTTAAAAAATTAAGAATTGATTGCTTTCTTATGATTGTTGATATTATTTCACCACAGATCGAGCTTGTTGAAATTAGTGGTGCTGTATATAGACGCTGTTTAGTAAACCGATACAAAGGTAATGCAATGTCACTTAAAGATATCTTACAACACAACCGCTTACAGCCTATTTCCCTGTTATTTCTGATAGCCTCTGCAACGGTTTGGGCTGCGGCCTTACTCGTGGAAGCCGAAAGCTTCCAGAGTACAGGCGGCTGGGTGCTGGACCAGCAATTTATCGACCAGATGGGCTCGCCCTATCTTCTGGCTCATGGTCTGGGCCGGCCGGTTGCAGATGCGACGACCACCGATATTTTCCCTGCCCCGGGAACATACAGGATGTGGGTGCGTACCCAAAACTGGGTTCCCGGCCCATGGGAAGCCCCCGGGCGCTTTCAGGTCGCAATCAACGACCAGCTTGTTTCTACGATCTTCGGCACCCAAACCGGCTGGACCTGGCAGGATGGCGGCATGGTCACAATTGCGGCAGTTTCTGTCCGGATTGACTTGCGTGACCTGACTGGTTTTGATGGCCGCTGCGACGCTATTTATTTCGACAGTAATCCGGATATGACTCCGCCCAATACTCTTGCCTCTCAGCGCAACTGGCGAAACCAGCTTCGCGGGTTGCCCGCCACGCCTCAGGATGGCGGACGCTTTGATGTCGTCATCGTCGGCGGCGGTGTCACCGGCTGTGCGGCAGCTCTGGCTGCTGACCAGCAAGGGCTCAAAACAGCTCTCATCCAGGATCGTCCCAAACTCGGCGGCAACGCCAGCAGCGAAGTCCGCGTCCACACCCTCGGCATCTATGGGCAGGGCCAGCGTATTCTGGAGAAAATCGACACTGAACACTACCCGAATGGAAGCCCGGATTCCATTCAGGATGAACAAAAACGTTATCAGGCTCTCAGTGAAGCCAAAAGCGTCACCCTGTTTATGCCTTATCGTGCATACACTGTTCAGGTCAAAGACAATCGGATTGTCAGCGTAGATATCAGCGATATCACCAGCGGACAGGCCAAACGCATCCACTCGGATATCTTTATCGACTGCACCGGCGACGGCTGGATCGGTTATTGGGCCGGTGCGGATTACCGCTATGGCCGGGAAAACAGGGACGAATTCAGCGAAGCGTGGACCGAAAAAGGAGATCTCTGGTCCCCTGCAATCCCTGACAAAAAAGTCATGGGCAGTTCGTTACTGTGGTACTCGTCGGCGGGCACTCAAAGCAGCACCTTCCCGGAGGTTCCCTGGGCCATGGATGTGGCCAAATCTCATGCGGCGCTGGCCGGTGAATGGCAATGGGAATACAGCAGCAATGCCTGGCATCAAATCGATGACGGTGAAGCCATCCGGGATCACATGCTGCGGGCCATCTATGGCTCATTTGCCAATGCCAAGAAAAATTCCGTCAATGCCCTGCGTTATCTTGACTGGGTTGGCTACCTCCTCGGCAAACGCGAATCCCGTCGATTGATGGGCGATTACATCTATACCCTCAGCGATATGGTCAACGGCACAAAATTCACCGATGCCGTTGCCGAAGAGATCCGAGAAGTGGATGTCCATTACCAGCGTATCGAAACCGCAAGCACCTGTGATTTTCTGTCCGAGGCAATTTTCCGCAAAGTGCCGCGATACTATATCCCATTCCGCTGCCTGTATTCGCGCAATATTGAAAACCTGATGATG
>JBDKVE010000205.1:0-10953 GCA_039679345.1 Anaerohalosphaeraceae bacterium | reverse complement strand
TGAATGGGTTTTATGGTTCTTGCGTCTCAACCAGAGAAATAATCATAAATAAATCATTAACGTTAATGTATTATAACCTACATAATCCTTCAAGTAAAGATATTTCTGGAAATATTCTTGCCTTCTTATTTAAGGCAATATTTATCTTGTTTATTATCTGGGCCGTTGCCGCCTGCCTAAAGCAGTCAATCCTCAGTGAATATCGGCGGACCTGTCTTTCATAAATCCAGCCAGTTCTGTCTTGAGGATATTATTTTGAGGATAGCCCTGTCCCAGATGCTGACGAAGGCCCTCGGCATAGTGAACACCGCACTGAGACCCTCTTTGGGCGGCGTAGGCTTTCATGGATTCAATATATTGATCCATGCCATGATGGGCCAGCAGCCAGTCCCGCTGACTCCTGTGACAGCAAAGCATTTTTTCCTTGGTCTGGATGACCGTACTGATATCCACATACAAGGACGGTACGATTTCATTACCGAAGATATCCACCAGGCCCGTCGGGTCGGCATAATACAGATGCGGTACGGCATCATAAGGCCCGACGCCGGGTGTAACGATATTCGGAATGCCGCAGCAAAAACAGGCTGTACGAACCAGTTGAGAGGTGATTTCGTGATCGGCAAAATAGTCCTGCGGGCTGGGGGCAAAAACAACCGCAGGTCTGACCCTTCGGAGCAGTTCAATGATCTTCATCAAGGTGGGCTTATCGTACATAATAAAGGCATCCTTGCATTCAAGACAATGGTACTGCCCTTCCAGCACCGCCGCAGCTTCGGCTCCTTCTTTACGGCGGACGGTACTGATTTCATCCGGGGATAAGGTCGTCGAGCCGCAATCGCCTGCGGTCATTGAGGCGATATGAATATCCCAGCCCGCTTTTTTCAGCAGCGCCATGGTTCCCGTACATACGAATTCCGCATCGTCCGGATGCGAACATACCGATAAGACTGTTTTAGATGACATCGATATCTCCTTTTACAGTATAACTGAGGGTGTCAGCAGCATATTGATTATCGTTTGAATTTGGGCTGGGCTGCCGCGAAAAGCCCAGGTTTGGCAGAGATCTGTGTATTGGGATTCGCCCGTTCCCGCCCCAATTGCCGGGGCGTGATATTCCATTTCACAGAAGCTGCCCCACTGTTCATTGTTGATTTTGCACACTTGGAAGGCAAAGCCTGTGCGCTGGGTGTCATTAAAAGGCACATCGATATACAGGCCCGAGGGATTGACAAAAAAGTTTCGCACGACCAGCGTTTGCTGCCCCTGGTCGTCAAAAACGTATCCGGCCCGGCCGGTAATTTCAGTCGCAGCCAGTGAAAACTTGCACGAACCCTCATGTGACACGTTATAACGGCACAAATTATCCGATACAGACAAATCACCATCCGGAATTTCGCCAAATACTACAAGGGGACTGGCCTTGTGATACGTGGGCATCAGCATTTGCCCTCCGCATGGGAACTGCATTAAATGCCACAGGCCAACAGGACCAGAGTTGTCTTTATCAGGATCGAAAATCTCTAGCGTTGTGCTTGTTGTGTAGCCGGCATAGTCCACTCCCTGCAACGGTGCCGGATTCTGAGCGGCGGTCATAGTTTTGGTTATTACCGTATGAACGACCTGTCGACTTCTGGATAATTTTACAGCACACGTATTGGAAAGTGACAGGCTGGTTTCTGTTTGCGTGATAGAATAGTTGCCGGGGTCGAGTTGGGCCGGCTGGGTATATACCTTCATATCCGGGTATTGCGGAAAGAAGATGTCGATTTCAGGGGCCAGCCATGTTCGATCCCCGCCGCTGTTGTGCCATTGATGTTGAGCGAAGAATTGCTCGGCACTCGCATGAGAGATGAGGGCCGGATGGGTCCAAAAGACGTTCTGTTCACTGCCTGCAGAACCGAATCCGATAATCCGTCCGCCATACGGCAGGATTAACAGAACGGTGCCATCGGGGAATCTCTGTTCCACGGTTTTCTTGCCGCAGCGTTCCAGAACCCCTGCAAGATGTTTGACTTGTTTTACGTTCATCTTTTAATTAATATCATACAAAAAAGATACAAAGCAGCCGAAAACATCTCAATTCAGATCATTCAATGTAAAAGAATCATCCGGCAAAAATTTACCGTGTTTATCTTTTATCACAAGTGAAAATCCGTCCCAAATGAACGTTGCCGGGTGAACCCGGTTGGCACTTTTCACGAGAAGCCGGTTTGTTCCCGGGACAAGCTGCGTCCGGACCTCCTGCGTTCCAAATATTGAAAGACAGGGTAATTGAGCAATGGACTTGCCATTCAGAAAAAGTTCTATCGGATCATCATGCCCGACCACCAGCGTGACATCCTGTGCCTGTGCAGAGTAAATGGAGGTCATCGCATACGATATCGTATCAATCGCCCAGCACATAACTCCCGGCGGATACCCAAAAGGCTGCGTGTTTTCGGCATTAAAATCCACAAATCCGCCTCGTGAAAATCTCGTTTTCCATTGTGCAGTTCGATTCAGAACGGTGCGAGCCGGAGTCATAAGCTCAACCTTATACGTTTTGTCCCCAATGATCCTGCTTTCCGGCTCGAATACCATGCTGAGCATGTCTCCCTGCGGTGAATAGGCACTGAAAGGACCAATGCACAGCCAGGGAATCTGAAAAACAGGGGGCGTGGGTACGGAGCTATCCTGATACCAAAACGCAACGCTTTGATAGCCGTTACCTGGAAAGATGCTGAAATCCACATTCAGCGAGCGGGTGAACGGCACAGGACTTTCCCAATGAAATCGGTAACGCATCCCGCCATCCATATAGGACGAGGTTGCACCCACATGAGGGGTTGCATAGTTATCGCCGAAAAAGGCAGCACAAAAATAATCCTCACCTCCAATTGCCCGCAGGGTAAATGGGGAATCGGTCTGGGCATCGCCATAGATCATATCCGCTCCGGCATGGTCGGTCGGCTTTACCGGCGAAGTCGTATGGTACAGCAGCATCCCCACAAAATGGCCTTGGCCTGTAGCATGCATCAATGGATAGGCCTGGCCTTCCTGACCGATGCCCTCGTTATATGCCGCGTGAAGATAGGTATAATTTTTGGGAAACGATTTCATCTTTCTGAAAACCACTTCAGCACTTATCTTTTCAGCAGAGTCACCCTTGTTTTTCACGGCAACCGTCCATGATTTGCGGAACGGCATCGGCAGGCGACAGCTATATCGATTGTCTTTGCTTTCCAAAACCAGCGAGTTCAACTGCCCGAAGAATTTGCTGACGGGGCAATCGATGGCCCAGGCGTCGGCACCTTCATATTTAATCCGCATTTGAATATTGTTGGGGTTATCGATTTCAAGAGTAAGACGCTCCACCATCGCCGTTCCATGAATCGTAAGCAGTTCCTGTTCCTGACCCGGCTCCAATTCAATTTGGTTTGCCATCGTCTGGGGCTGACCGAAAAAATGAATGTCAGGCTTTTCATTGCCAAGCGGATCCATCGCCTCTTCCTGCCCCTTTCCGGAATAGAAATACTGCTTTTTTTTGGCCGAATACTTCAGAGTGCAGTCCGGAATCCTTTCCGATGAGCGAAATATGCCATCAAATATAAAATAGGTATCTTCAATGGATGTCTCCGCTCGATTGACCAGAACCACTTTCACGGAGGTATGGAACGGCATTGGAATATAGCAATTCCGCCCATCTGTCGGAAGAACATCAAGCGGGACAGGCAAACGATTGATGGGTTCGGCGACAGTCTCATTAGCAAATAATTCGGCACAAAAACCTTCTATGCTGGGTATTGTTTCGCCATCGAAATAGAACTGTACCCATTCACGCTGCCACCTGCCGGTCCACCATATATGCGTAATATAGCCGCTGCCTTTTAAATCGACAAGGACCAGCCCCTCTTCCGGTGCAAGACGAGGAGGTGTGTAAGGATATCGGGAGATTCGCCAGGGTTGATAGTCTTTGAGCGCCGGTAAATTTTTAAGATAAAAATCACGCATCGTGTCCGGTTTAATCGTCGCAGGTTCAAGCACAGGAATAGCCGCCAGAGACTGTACAAGCGGAATAAACCATGCTGCAATAACAAGCCATTTACCTGATACTCGGTTATACACTGAATACTCCCATAACTATCTTTTTAATGCAGAATCTTCAACTATTTTAACAGACATACAACAGTCCTGATTTTCCAGACACGCCTCATTTTTTAATTCACTGGGGCGGCAATCTCTTTTGACCCCATCCCGACGGCTGCGGTCCCACATCCAGTTCCAGTTTGCCGCCTCGAATAATCTCATCATATCTCAGCCAGGCTCGATCCAGGGGCTGACCGTTCAAAGAAGCCGATTGGATATAGATGCTGTCGGCCGTTGCCCGCCGGGCCTCGATTTCAAAAATGCCGTTCGGTACTTTCAGTTTTGCCTCCGAAAACAGTGGAGTGTTGATCAGATAGATGTCTGTCCCTGCATTCGGAAACAGCCCGATGGCCGACAATACATACCATGACCCCATGGAACCGCTGTCATCATCGCCGGGCGGTCCATCGAGAGTAAATAGACGGAGGGCCTTGTGCACATAATAACTAGTCAGGTCCGGTCTGCCCGCATACGTAAAAGCACGCAGGGTCAGGAACGACGGCTCATTGGCAAAATCGATGAGGTTGTGATCAATCCCATAGGCCAGCCGATCAGCGAATGCAGCAGGCCCGCCGCATAAGGTAATCAGCATGGGGAAATCGTGCGGCGTAAAGAACGAATACACCCATGACGACCCCTCCCCGAAAGCACCCTGTGGATAACCCAGCCATGTTTTCGGATCAACCTTTTCAAATGTACCGTCCGCACGACGCGGCTGAATGAAACCCTGATAACCATCGCTGGAGGCCGTTTTATCCCATAAATTCATCCACGAACGGGACCGGGCCTTATATTTTTGCGCATCATCACTATGGCCCAGGGCGGCGGCCATCACCGACGCACAGTAATCGTTATATGCAAATTCAAGCGAGTACGAACAGGATGCATAGTAAGCCTCATAATCGACCCAGCCGTGCGACCGATATAACGGATCCCGCAAGGTATCAGCATCATGCTTGATAATGGAATAGGCGGCCTGCCAGTCAATGCCGGGAATACGCTTGGTAAAGGCATCCACAATGGCATTTCCGGGATCGTCGCCTCCCTGCCGGTACCCCACCTTGACACCGCAGCCGTTGCCTCCCACAAAAGCATCATCCACGATACCATACTGCCTGAATCGCTCAATATAGCTGTTGATATTATCCCGTACCATCTCCGGATTGACCAGCGTCATGAGGGGAAACAGGGTGCGCCACGTATCCCATGTGGCATAGTGATCATCCCAGTACGGCTTGTCGCCAAACTGCTGCGGCCCATCACCAGTGCGGTCGCAGGGCATCAGGCTGCAATGATAGAGATTGGACACAAACTTGCGACGGTCCTCCGGTGAGCCGCCCAATACCGTGATTTTGGATAATTCCTTATTCCATGCTGAACGTCCGGCCTCGGCCACGCGGCCGAAATCCCAGTCGGGGATTTCCTGCTCCAGCCAGCGCCGGGCACATTCCGTGCTGCGCAGAGATACGGCAATCTTGAGGTAAAGCGGCCGCTTGGCCCGGGTCTGATATTTCATCCAAAGTCCAAAACGATCCCCCGGCTGTGCAACAGCAACCGCCGATTGTCCCTCGATTTCTGAATTGTTACGGAATACCCCATAACCCTCCGCACTTTCGCTGACCTGCGCCACGAAGTAGGCATTCACCGGATCGTTGATCCATCCGCCGGTAAAACGTCCCCATCCGCTAATGAAACCATTATCATCGATTTTGACCTGCCCATCCTCTGCGCCACGCCGGCCGTCTTTATGGGCAATACTGTACGAGCAATCAAGAAGTATCCTTGTATCATCTGAATCCGGATACCAGATACGGTAAATCGCCGCATGATGAGTGGGAGCCACCTCCACTTTAATACCATACCGATCCAGATTGACTGCATACTGACAGGGACTCGCCTGTTCACCGCTTTTTTCGGAATCATGCCCATCCATGGATGTGGCCATGCCGATTTGGGGGGACAGGAGAAAGAAACCATAGTTGCCGCCCCCGCCGGTTCCACTGACGTGCATCTGGCTGAATCCGCGGATAGGACTATTGACATTGTATCCGCTGCTGTTGCCGTTCTTTGTATCGGGGCTGGGATGAATGGAACCGAAGGGCATTCGAGGGCCGATGACACACTGGCCCGGCCCTTTTACCCCCATAAACATCTCGACAAGACCGGTAAGGTCTTCAGGCTCTTCCGCAACAGTTTTTGTCTTATCTGAATCGAGAGGCACGGGGTCAACAGAGGCTATCACCGCACGTGTATCTGCCATCGGCGTTTTCTGTGAGACATCATTATTGCTGCAGCCGCAGATTACTATCGTTACAGCCACCAACTGTATTATGATAAAAAACTGTTTTATTGCCATGAAACCCGTATAGTATTTTCCGAACATAGTAAACACAGCCGTTTGCGATAATCCAGCAGATTACCAGAATCGCCAATATAAATAAAACCAGATGACCGCGTATATCCCGTACCACAAAGCCGCCCTGCCGTACCACGGCCGTTTGACGCCGTCATTGACCTCCGTGATATAGGATGCCCTCCATACAAACGACTCACTCTGCTGAACCTGAGCCTGAGACCAAGACGTATTTAATGCAACAATAATGATTCCAAGAATCGTCAGCACCTCAGCGGCAAAAGCCAGATAAAACCAGTGGAATCCCCATCCGGCCTGATAGTCTGCAAAGACCAGAGCAAGCTGAATGATAATCCCGCCAATCAAACCGAAAACTGCACTGGCATAATTGGCCCTCTTCCACAGAATGCCCACAATGATGACGGAGATAATCGGCGTCGAGACATAGGTAATTCCCTTCTGAAAATATATGAAAATTCCGCCGAATTGGGCCACATAGGGAGCAAGGATCCCGGCAATAGCCAGGGCAAGAAAAGAGACCATGCGTCCCATCCTTACCATCTGCTGGTCCGTCGCATCCTTTTTGATTCGCTTGTAGATATCCAGCGAGAAAATCGTGGCCGCCGAGTTGGCCAGGGCACTGGTTGCAGACATAATGGCTGCCAGAAAGCCGGCCAGAATAATGCCTTTCAGCCCCCATGTGCCGGCAAATGTTTTCAGGGCAAAGGAAAAGGTGGAGTCGGGATTGGCCAGCGTTTCACCCATTTTCATGATATGAATGTAGTGATAAACAATCAGCCCGAGGAAACAGGTGACCAGCGGTCTGAACAGATTGATAAACCCTGCAAAGATTACTCCCATGATACCATCCCACATCGAACGGGCGGCAAGCACGCGCTGAATCATCACCTGATTAGTGGCCTGATAAAACACAAACAGCCCCAGCGTTCCGGCCACCAATCCGGCGAATGGGGCGATTTTGTCGTCTGCCGGATGATACAGGTGGAACCGTTCGGGGCTGGCTGCTTCCATGGCCTTCCAGCCGCCGGGAATGTTGTTCAGAGCCAGAAAATACAGCAATATTCCGCCGCCCAGCAGCATGATGCACTGAACCGCATCGGTGTACATCACGGAGATCAGTCCTCCTTTGACGGTATACAGGGCAATCAGCACAATTGTAGTCCACAGGATGATATAAAAATTCCATCCGGTCAGTTCCGAGAATGCCAGGCTCCCGCCATAAAGAATGGGAACCATAAAAATAAAAACATAAGCCAGCAGCATCGTCCAACTGTAAATATCACCGCAAAGCTGGCCATACCGGCGGGTCAGAAGCTCAGGCACGGTTGCAATGCGATTGCGGAGATAAATCGGGATAAAGAACACAATCAACAGGGTATAGCAGGGCAAAGCCCACCATTCCCAGTTGGCAATTCCCATGCCGTTCTTATAGGCCGCCCCCACCGTACCCACAATCTGCTCGCTCGATACGCTGGTCGAAACGAAGGCGGCACCGATGATCCACCATCTCAGCTTGCCCGAGGCCAGAAAGTAGCCGCGTGCCGTCTTATCCTGCCTGCGGGTGGCCAGCAGCCCCACCAGTACCACAACCAGCACTGAACCGATAATGATGACCGTATCCGAAACTGAAAGTGAAAAATCCATACCTGTCCTTGATAATCCGGGGTCAACGATTATTGCGCCTCACACAACGATGAGAATTCGTAACCGCACACAAGCCAATCCTGTGCCATTCTAAATAAATCATTCAGATCGATCTGACAGTTTCCATCCAGATCGGTTTCCAAAAAACATGTAGCATCCCCCTGTGCCTCATCCAGGTACACCGTTGTTCCGCTCTGGAGAACAATTCGCGCATTGGCAAAGATAACACAATCGCAGAAATTATCCGCATCATACTTGTCGATGATGATATCTACCGCCTCCATCCCGGATAAGCTGACCGTTAACGGCACGGCCTGCTGGCCTGTCAACATAACGGCACTTTGCCAAAGCACGTTTTGGGGGTTGTCGCTGTTGCACAGCTTGATCGTCACATCGCCGTTGTTGCAGACGCCGGAATAGAGCCCGATATCGGCTCTGAATGTCGCGGCCGGTTCGCCCAGCATGATCCGGAATGCCCCATTGGCAGCGATCGATACGCCCCGGTCATACAGCGTCGAACCGATCGTATACTGAAGGTCGGGGCTGCCGCTGCTGGGGGGGCTGGGAATGCCGGGGTATTTACAGACCAACCCGGCGCCGGGCGGGGCGTAGAGCTGACTGACCGCAATATTCGTGTGGACGATGGAATCGGCCATAAATGCCAGCAATTCCGTCGTATCTGCATAGCTGGTACTGTGTCCCGTGGATTCGCGATGAATCAATTTGACTTTTCTGCCCAGCTTAGCCAGAAGATTCGCCAAGCGTAATGCACTGGCCGGCGGTACAATCGTATCCTGCCCGCCAGTGCTGATGCCAACCGGAACCAGAAATCGTTCCGGCCAGTATTCGGCACTGCGTTTTTTGTACTCCCCGGGTATCTGCTGTTTACTGCCGCCAAAGGAGGCGCTGATGGCATCCTGAAAGTTTTCGTATTCCAGGTGATTGGCCAACGGGTTCAATGCCACAACCCCGTCAATCATCTGCGGATGCAGGGCTGTGAACGTCAGTGAAGACGTACCGCCCATCGATCCACCGCAGATCAGGACGCGGCTGATCAGATAGTTCGCTTTAAAATTTTCAATGATTTGAACCACATCCTTTTCCGCCAGAGGCCCCATCCATGAGGTTGTGGCCCGATAATCCGGACAAACCAGAATCATATCCCTGCCGGCCGCAAAATCCCGCACCGCAACACACTCAGTCCACTGGGTACTGGAGGCGAACTGCCACCGATCCGAGCCGTGACCGTGCAGGGCAATTAACAGATCATGCGGTTTGGCTGTGTCAAAATCACCGGGCAATCGGAGTACATACCGTTGCGATGAACCATCGGCATCCGCAGTAAATTCAACATCGACACACGGCCCCAATTCCGCCGACAGTGCCCATGCAGACACAAATGTAAAAATAAGTAATCCAACTGTTAAAAATCGCTGCATTATGTCAACTCCCAGTTCTTTCTCATAGCAATCCAGACTCTGTACGTCGGCTTATTGAAATCTTGCACGCACGGAAATCCGTGATTGAGATGGATTCAGTCTTATTATATCCTTATCACTTTCAAAGCGGGTATATGTCTTCCCACCAACTTCGACGGAATGAATCGGCTTTCCCTCCGGGTGACGCAAACGCAGGACGATTTCATCAGGCATTTGACGGGCCGGCGGGGTAATTTCGGCCTCGATATAACCCTCGTTGACATGGGAGGTAATCCGGAAGCCCACCTGCCCCCATCGGGTCGGAGCCTGACTTACGGCAATCTGCATCCCGTCTTTGAGCCAGTTGCTGGTGACAAACGGGGCCAGCCAGAGTTGCTCTCCCTTTTCCATCACCAGCATCATCCGCGACTGATACAGAAAATATCCTGTTTCGTGAGTCTTGTTGTAGGCGCCATTGTGAAAATGCTCCCACATCGACAAATTCTCTCTGTTGAGCAGTGATATCGCGGCGTTAAAGTAGGACCGAACGAACGCCTTGACATCATCCTGAAGACCATAGACTTCGGTCGTACGGGCATAATAAGGCTGCACCTTGGCAAAACCACCCAGGTTGAACCAGTCTTTGTGATTTTTATCTGAGGTATAGCCATCATAGCCCCATCCACTGCCCATGAACTGGACATCCTCCATGTGATTCATGATCCAATGGGCATCCTTGCTGTCGGGACTCATCACCCCCTGCGGGATCAGATGGTGGCTGCCGATTTCCACATCATAAGCCCAACTTCGTCCAAAATCCTCGCCTTTATAGAAGTTATCAATGGGAGCCGGACAATAGACGTGCGTGGGATACGCAGGAACCCATGTTCCATCCTGCAGCGGATAGACCGGTGCCTGCGACTGGGTCCAATGAAATGCCCGCAGGATATTCTCGCGAAGTTCCTCAGCGGCAGTAATCATATCCCCGGCTCCCGGATAGCCAATATCCCCAAGTGCGTGTCCGGCCGCGTTCAGACCGGCATAGTAGTAGCCATTCATACAGTAATAGAAATTGTACACTTCCCAATCCGCCATCGTGCCCGGCGGCAAAAGACCCCATTCGGGGACTTTATTGCCGAAGGCGTCAACTTTCCGGGTTTTTTCACACGCATTCATCAGCCATTTGCATACCCGGGCAATCTCGTCGGCATTGGCTTTAAGCCATTCCTTATCATGAGTCAGTTCATAATATTCCCCAAGACACCACAGATGCCAGCCGGTCCCCATAACCGTGTAGGTCGGGGTGACAAAACCTTCTTTATTGTAGCGTTTGATGAAATAGTTATGAGCTTTAATCGCAAAGTCGTAATTACCCGTAAACTGCATACC
>JBDKVE010000204.1:0-1927 GCA_039679345.1 Anaerohalosphaeraceae bacterium | reverse complement strand
CTTGTTGGCGGCGTTTGATTTTCTCTGAAGCAGGGGTACCAGGAAAACCGCGATCGGGTACATGGAGACGCTCAGAATTGCCAGCAAGGGTTCCAGATAAAACATGTATCCCATGAAAGCGAGCAGGGTGAGGGTATTGCCGACCGGGACCGCCACGGATTGTCCGACGAATTCGCCGGCAGCGGCAAGCTCCGTGACAAGAGAGGAGACAACCATGCCCGGCGAGGCTTTTTGAAAAAAACTCAACGGCAGCGTAAGTATATGGGAATAGAGCTGCTTGCGCATCTGTGCAAGCGCCTGCTGGCCGATCCGGGTCTGTATGATATTGACGAGAAACTTCAACCCGCTTGCCAGGAACACGGCCACGATGTAAGCCGCGCAATAGAGGAGCAGGAGTTCCACCTCGCGCAGCCTGATGGCCTCATTCACGATCCTTTTTTGCATCTCGAGCGGAAGTACCCGTGCCCCCACCGTGACGAGTATGATCAGGAGGAGAAGCCCCTGGAGCTTCAGGTTGCTCGATTTGACCCACCACATAAGGGGACGCCTGGTAATCATTTCTTCCCTCGGGGTTTTGCATGCTCGAAAGGGGAATCCGGCCGCCTAAATACACAACTCGCGCAGTCGGACCACGGGGCAGGCGGATGATGGAAAGCGGAGCTGAACGCGCGAGCTATAATAACGCTAATCGCTGTTTCCGGGAATAGTTAGAACTGGCCAGACCATGCAAAAAGGCTTCCCGTGTTCCTTTATTCTCCTGTTTGCTATCCGTTCTTCACGTCCGGCTGTTTACGGCTATTTCGGACCCATCACCTTGCCACATTGCCGTCTCGAACTCGCGGGATGAAGCCGGCCCCTGTCGTCTCGCGAACCGATCGTACGGGGATTGCTGCATTCCACTGACAATTTGAGTCACTTTTAGTGGCAATAAATGTCAGTTTATTTGTGTTGATCCCCAGCCTTATCTACCCGACATGTATAAGGCATTCGAAGCCGAAGCGGCATGGAATACGATTCCACATGGTAATGTGTACCTTCTAAAATCGGATGGTTCACATCAGGCATAATCTTTGCATCTACTAATAGACTATCAAGAAGTAGAGATATACCAAATGTAAGCTCATCCTTATCTCATAGAGGCACTACACCCGTGTCACGATTCCTGAAATATCATGAATATTTCACTGTACAAATCGTGTATTCTGTGGGAAACAATTTCCAAAATATCATGGTATTGACTCCAAGTACCTAATAATAGTAGTATTTGACTATCCACGTTTCTAATGTATAGAACTTATGATATCAAATCAAATATGATAATGCTTATTGAATTATCATATTATCCAATCGCCACAGGGCTTCACTATAAGGACCTCGTGAGACATCTATAACTCGGCTTCAATCAATGGAGATGAGCGATGAAGATCCAGCTCCGGCCCCGGATGTTTGTTCTCTTTATTTCTCTCGGCTTGCTTCTGCTGTCCGTCCTCGATACCGGAGCGGATCAGGCCAGGTACATTTATGACGACGTCGGCCGGCTTTACAGGGTTATCGACGAGCAAGGCAATGTGGCCACCTACCATTACGATGCGGTTGGAAATATTGTCGGCATAGAACGGGGTGCCGCCGATGCCGGGCCCCGAGTATCGGGCATCTCTCCAGGTGTGGGGGCTGTCGATAGTCTATTCGATGTAGTCATATCGGGAAGCGGCCTTTCGGGATCATCCGTGGTCGCGGACAATCCCGGTATCAACGTCAGCAATGTTCAGACCGCCGATTCGGTCATAACGGCCAGGTTCAGCATTTCCTCAACGGCATCCCTGGGGCCGGCAAACATTACCGTGAGCAATGTATTGGGAACGGCCCAGACTGTGCTTGTCATCAAGCCGGCGGCAATTCACCTTGATTCGGTATCCCCCTCCAGCGG
>JBDKVE010000203.1:0-6093 GCA_039679345.1 Anaerohalosphaeraceae bacterium | reverse complement strand
CTGATCGTACTTGAAATTTCCTGTTTAGGCGTGGCTAAGTACAGCAGGATCAACCACTTGCTTCTTTTGCTCGCGGAATAATCATACCCGTTGGGTATAACATGGCAGGAAAAGGAATATCAGATGACAAAGCCAATGCTGATTGCCAAAAATTCCAATCATGTTGAATTTCATTTACTCCCGCATCTTGCGAATCGTCATGGATTGATTGCCGGAGCCACGGGAACCGGCAAGACGGTCACTTTGCAGAGAATCGCCGAGCGCTTCAGCGAAAACGGTATTCCTGTTTTTCTGGCCGACGTAAAAGGAGACCTTGCGGGTATCAGCCAGAAAGGAACAGAACATCCCAAAATCATGGAACGCATCCAACTGCTGGCGCTTTCAGATCATTGTTTTCGGGAATATCCTGTAGCATTTTGGGATATTTTCGACAAAAGCGGTCATCCGATTCGGACGACGGTGTCTGATATGGGGCCGCTTCTGATGGGTCGTCTGTTTAATCTTAATGAAGTCCAGACGGGCGTGTTAACCCTGATTTTCAAAATTGCGGATGACCAGGGTCTGCTGCTGCTGGACTTGAAAGATCTGCGAGCCATGGTTCAGTATGTGGGGGATCATGCGTCTGAATTCACAACTGAATACGGCCATATTTCCAGGGCCTCTGTGGGTGCCATCCAGAGAGGGGTATTAGAACTGGAGACCCAGGGTGGAGATCAATTCTTCGGAGAACCCATGTTCGATGTTTATGATCTGATCCGATCCCATTCCGACGGCAGAGGTATCATCAATATTTTGGCGGCGGATCAATTAATTACCCGACCGAAGACGTATGCGACGTTTCTGCTGTGGCTGCTGGCGGAGCTGTTCGAACGATTGCCGGAAGTCGGCGATCTGGATAAGCCCAAAATCGTGTTCTTTTTTGATGAAGCGCATTTTCTTTTCGAAGATGCCCCGGAGGCTCTGCTGGACAAGATCGAACAAGTTGTACGACTCATCCGGTCTAAAGGGGCAGGTGTGTATTTTGTGACGCAAAATCCCAGGGATATTCCGGACCGCGTATTAGCCCAGTTGGGCAATCGTGTGCAGCATGCCCTTCGGGCCTTTACCCCGTTAGAACAAAAAGCCGTCAGAATGATGGCCCAGACCTTTCGGCTCAATCCTCAGTTCGATATCGAAAAGGTCATCACAGAGCTGGGCACGGGTGAAGCTCTTGTTTCTTTCCTGGAAGAAAAAGGCACCCCCGCCGTCGTTGAACGGGCCTATGTCTGCCCTCCTCAGAGCCGTCTGGGTACTGTCACTGCGGAGGAACGCCGGAACATTATTCAGAATTCTGTTCATTACGGCCGCTATGAACACCCGATCGACAGAGAATCGGCATTTGAAGTACTGAAAAAACGAACCGAGCAAAGAGCTGCCGATACACCCCCCATCGCCCCCCGGCAAAAAACCTATCCTCAGCCGTCTCGTCGGTCAGAGCCCACCGCCCGCCGGAGTCCGGGCCGACCCCGGGATAGCCTGGCAGAGGCCTTTGCCAAAAGCACCTTGCGATCCCTTGGGAGTTCTCTTGGCCGCCAGATTATCCGTGGTGTGCTGGGGTCAATCCTGAGAAAACGATAAGGTTCTGTTTGGACCCTGTATCCTTATAAAGGATCTGCGGCAAACGTATCCGACTGGCTCAAATTCCCGGCGGTCAATCCTTTATAGAACCATCGCCGTCTTTGCTCAGACGTTCCGTGAGTAAAACTATCGGGAACAACGTACCCCTGAGCTGCTTTCTGGATGCGGTCATCTCCTACTGCACTGGCGGCATTCAGGGCCTCGTCAATGTCTCCTTCTTCGAGCAGATTCATACGTTCGGCATAATGAGCCCATACGCCGGACAGATAATCCGCCTGCAATTCAAGACGAACCAGTTGCTGATTGAACTCCGCCTCGCTGAGCTTTGTTCGCAGTGACATCACCTTCTCGTTGGTTCCAAGGAGCGTTTGAACATGATGTCCGACTTCGTGAGCAATCACATACGCCATCGCAAAATCACCCGGGGCATGAAATCGTTCCTGCAATTCATTATAAAAACTCAAATCAATATAGACCTTTCGATCCCCCGGAGAATAAAACGGCCCTGTGGCTGCACTGGCATAACCGAACGGCGTCTGCACCGTACCTGTATAAAGGACCAGTTTCGGGCATTCATAACTCAATCCCTGCTTGCGGAATAATTCGGTCCAGACATTTTCGGTTTCTGCCAGGACAACGGACACAAATTGCGCAAGTTCATCTTCTTCCGCACTGGGTGTATAGGTCGAAGTTCCCGCTGAATTGTCAACCTGCAGTGTATTTAAAAGCTGTGACGGATCGCCACCCAGAAAGAAAATTGCCAGAATAATAACGACTGTCCCAAGGCCTCCTCCCACCAGGCCGGTTTTAACTGTTTGACCTCGACGGTCTTCCACATTGGTGCTTGCTTTCCTGTCTTTCCATCGCATTTTATTCTCCTTTTACCATTTACGATTCCGCTGTTGCGGCCATTATCCCGCTCTGCATGGGGAAAACAGAATCCTCATATCCATAAGTTATTTTAAGTTCTCCTGTGCCGGGGGTTCAAGTGAAATTTACCGTATGAAAAATCCGCATTGCGTTTAGATTCACCTGAATCCAAAGACAGTCGGGCATAAATAACTTGTGGGTAATGAAATAACAAACATAGATTAATCCCTTTCAAAAGGACTTACCAAGTTTTCTGTAAGTTAGGGAAATTCAGGGTAAATAATACGCCAAAAGAGTGATTAAGCACACAATTTTGGACAACAACGAGCTTGATTGATTTGTCAAAATCATGATTATTTGCCTCCTTAGCTTTCCCAAATTATCATTTTTTGATTCTAGCGGCCCATAAAAATAGATATTTTTCACTAAAATACGTAGTTTCCACAATAGAAATCAATTCAAAGACTATGTATAATAGTCTTGTGATAAAAAGAGTATCAATGGCAACAAATAGATATATAAAATTAAAGCCACTGATTATTCTTTTCAAAACAACCTTTGTTTGACATAACGTGAATATCATTGGTTGCTCTTTCGGAGGCTTCGGGGACGACTTCGAATCATGCAGTGTTTGTTTTTGAGTTAATGAGATTGAAAGGAGAAACGCCATGAAGTCAACTGCATCAGCCACGTTAGCCATCCTGCTTTTATCCACAATGATTTATGCCGCACCGCCTAAATATGTCATCTTTTTTATCGGTGATGGCATGGGGCCGGAACAGATCAGGGCGGGAGGCATGTACGCCAACGGTACGCCCGGGACGTTGTCGTTCGAATCGTTACCCTGTCAGGGTGAACTGACAACGTATTCGGCCGATAATGCAGTGACAGATTCGGCAGCTGCGGCAACCGCAATGGCGACCGGCTTTAAAGTCAATAACTCTGTTATCAGCATGGCGTATCCGGGAAGCGGAGGTGAGCTGCAGACCTTGCTGGAATATTCCAAGACGCTCAATAAAAGTACGGGGCTGGTTACGACAGTCTATATAGAACACGCAACTCCTGCAGCCTTTGGTGCCCATGAGCCGGTCCGCGGCAATTATTCACAGATTGCCAACGACTTGCTAACTCAGACACAGCCTAATATCCTGTTTGGGGGATGTTATTACACAAGCAATGCGGATAGTTATGGGTACACCGAGGTTTTTAATCGCGCAGAAATGCTGGCACTGAATCCCGCCGTTCTCATGGAATCCGGTCTCATGGTATCCGGGCAGTTCGCATCCGGGGGTGCCTATATGCCTTATGAATATGATGGCCTGGGCGACAAGCCGCATCTGTCGGAAATGACCGCTAAAGCACTGGATATCCTTGACCAAGACACGGATGGATTTTTTCTGATGGTCGAAGGCGGCAAGATCGATGAGGCCTGTCACAGTAATGATCTGCCTCGGGCTGTTCGCGAAGTCGTAGAATTCTCCAACGCTGTCCAAGTAGCTATGAACTGGGTGACCGCTAACGGCATAACGGATTATCTTATCCTTGTGGCGGCGGACCACGAAACGGGAGGGTTGCATAGCCTGCAACATAGCGGTGTCGCAGGTGTTTATCCCACCGGAAGCTGGACCACCACCGGTCATACGGCGACCAATGTTCGGGTTTTCGCCACGGGAGTCAATGCGGAAATGATTTCGGGGGTTAAAAATAACACGGACATGTTTGCCGTGGTGACGTCTTCACCCAATCCGACGGCAAGTAATCCCGTTCCTGCCGACGGCGCTGCACAGGTGGCCATCAATACACTGCTGAGTTGGACGGCCGGAAACGGTACAACCAGCCATGATGTCTATTTCGGAACCAGTCCTGAGTCGCTGACATCCGCGTGGAACCAGACTGGGACAACGTTTAATCCCGGCATGCTGGCTAACGACGCAACATATTACTGGCGAATTGATGAGGTCGGCGCGGATGGTCTGACAAGAACAACCGGTTCGGTCTGGAGCTTTATGACGGCTGGGGTGCCAGGTGTGGCGAATAATCCGAATCCGGCTGATGGGTCTACTAAAGTCCCTGTCAATGCGGATTTAAGCTGGACGGCCGGAAGCGATACGACCAGCCATAATGTGTACTTCGGGACATCTGCTGAATCCCTGGTGTTCATTGGAAACCAGACACAGACGACCTATGATCCCGGTGCGATGGACTTTGGGATGACGTATTACTGGCGTATCGATGAGGTCGGGCCGGGCGGCGTGACAACCGGGGCGGTCTGGAGCTTTACCACACAGACGACCATGACGGCATACGCCAATGCGGATATTCCTGTTTCCGGTACTGTGGGGGGAAGTTATACGGATACGCTTTCGAGCGATGATGTGTATGAAACGATCACCGAGGTTAAATCGGGTGGAGCACCGAAGACGCGGTACAGCCAGCTTGATCATAAATGGACATTCAATCTCAGCAGCGGCAATACGGCTGCATTTTATGTCGAGGCGAGCAAAACCAACAGTGATGAAGACAACTTTGTGTTTGCATACTCACTGGATAATGTAACCTATACTGATATGCTGACAGTGACTTCGACTTCCGATATACTGCAAAGCTATACGCTGCCTGCAGGCACGAACGGAACGGTCTATGTTCGCGTAACAGACACAGATCGCACAGCGGGCAACCTGACAATGGATACCATTTCAATCGATCAGATGTATATCCTTGTCGAAGCCGGGGGTACGCCTGACACGACGGCACCATTGCCGAATCCAATGACATGGAAGATTGTACCATATGCAACGGCAAGCACGTCAATTTCGATGGAAGCAGAAACCGCAAGCGATTCGAGCGGTGTGGAATATTACTTTGAATGCACGGCTGGCGGTGGACACAATAGCGGCTGGCAGGATAGTTCGGTGTATGTGGACACCGGGTTGACATCCGGGATGACTTATACCTATCGTGTTCAGGCCCGGGATAAGAGTGTAAACCAGAACACAACAGAATTTTCGACTGACTACTTCGCGACGACCTTCGAAGCGGTGTTGCCTGGACAGGCTACCGATCCCAATCCGCCGACAGGTGGAACCGCTAATCGAAAGACGGTCGTATTAAGCTGGCTGGCCGGAACCGGCGCCACGTCACACGATGTGTACCTGGGAACCAGCGAGACGCTGACGGCGTCCGACTTCAAGGGTAACCAGACGGCAACCACCTACGACCCGCCGGTTTTAAGCAGGAATGTTACGTATTACTGGCGAATCGATGAGGTCAATGACAGCGGAACAACAACTGGTATTGTATGGAGTTTCATGGCTCAATAAGATTACAGTCAACGGAAGCAATCCCGTTGCCAGTTCTATAAAGACAGGGAATGGCTGTGAGGCTTTGTGCGTCACAGCCTTTTTTGTAATGACTTAAAAACAGAGACAATAAACCCCCGCAACCTGAAAAAATTCTTCTTACAGGTCTTTATGGCTCTCTTATATAGAAATAGCGGGGTTTAAGCGACCTGCTAACCGACGATCAAAACAGAATTGTATGTGCCGAGGGCGTTCTGTATGGTGTCGGTATTGGCCGGATCGGATTGCCAGACGTTATCAACAACAA
>JBDKVE010000202.1:0-11697 GCA_039679345.1 Anaerohalosphaeraceae bacterium | reverse complement strand
GCAAAACACTGAGCCCGGGGAATCAGTTTGTTGAGCATACCATTGTCGAACATTTTTCGTTATTTAAACGCACGTATGAACCCGCAGTGCATCTTGAAGGGTGCGGCTTCCATATCAACCACAACCGCTTCCGCTTCTCTTCGTCCTCGGCCATGCGGCTCGAAGGCAATGATATGTTGATTGAATACAATGAAGTGAGTCATGTAGTTAACGAATCGGACGATCAGGGCGGGATTGATATGTGGTTTAATCCATCCTATCGGGGTATTGTAATACGGTTTAATCGCTGGTCAGATATTTCGGGAGGCACTCGCCATGGAGCTGCCGGAGTACGGCTTGATGATATGATTTCGGGTACCTTGATTTATGGGAACATTTTTGAACGTTGCGGAACCAGGGATTTTGGCGGCGTACAGATACATGGCGGAAAAGAAAACAGGGTCGAAAACAATCTTTTCTATGATTGTTATGCTGCGGTCAGCTTTTCATCGTGGGGAGAAAAACGCTGGCTTGAGCACCTTGAATCGCCCGCTATTCAAAAAAAGATTTATGAAGATGTTGATATTCGTTCAGATCTGTATCAAAACAAATATCCTGAATTGAAAAATATCCGACTGAGCGCAGATGTCAATGTGATAAAAAACAATCTTTTAGTCGATTGTAAGCATGATTTTCTTCGTCTCAACGATAAGCAGGTTATCGAGAATAACCCGATAATGCAGTCAAATGGAAAAATTCCAGAGGAGTTTTGTGTTCCTGATCTCCTGAACAAATACGGACTGCAGCCCATTCCCGTAAATCAGATAGGTCTGAGAGATAACAAGTGGTTGGAGCAATAGGCGCTCATGTTGATGGATTATTTTGAAAGGAATTGGGGTGAAATACCAATGCCCAGGCCGAGGTCTCTACCGAATAAAAAAGACGGACCTTTTATCCCGTACGGGCTCTAAAATCAGTTCAAGAATTTATCCATCTTAACAAAAGTGCTCAATTCGTGTTTATAAGTTGTTAAATTCACAATGTCTATGATAAGCGCTATGGTAACGCTTGTTGTGTGGGCCGTGTGTCGGCGGTTCAGGGATTCCGGGGTGTTGAGGTGGATGTCTTCAAATTATCCGTTAAATCATTTTCAAGATTCGTCAGAATTTCTTTCAGACAAACCTGCATTGCATTGACAGCCTGCTGCTGATTATTCTCCTGATACCTGACGGCCGTGCGGTAGTTTTTTGTAAAATAAATCTCCGCCTCGCTGCGGTCTTTTTGGGCCAGCAGGTAAAAGGTAATATCCAGCACCGCCTGATAATGGCTGCTATCCTGAATGTCGTAATAAATCTGCCGCACATTGCCTTCCAGCACATGGGTGGAATCGACAAGGCTGGTAACCGGAAGCACCTGAGCAAATAAACCGGACGCCGTCAGCCAGTTTTCCGTCTGGACGGTAATCATCTGGGCCGGTGGCATAAAGTATTCGCTGTAAAAGTCCGAGTCATATTTCTGGTTGCCCAGATAATACACCAGTCCTTTCGACTGGTAACCGGCTCCAATACTGAAAGGCACGACTTCAAGAATCATTCTGGATCGCTCTGCCGAGGGTGGCATCGAGCGCTGGGACTGGATCATGTAGTAATCTTTAACAATTGCAGTACGTCGACCGCATCCGGAAACAAGCAGGGGGGCCGTAATACAGATAATAATCAAACAAATGGATTGAGTTCGCATTATTTACCGCCTTTCTTTTTAGGAGGTTGACTGAATATTAAGTCAGACGGAGTTTCCTTCAGATTTTCAACCAGGATATTCAGGCTGTTTGAAAGCTGCCTGAAATTCTCCATCATTTCAATCACCTGCGGGCTTTGTGTGCGAATCAGCAGGTCAATCCGAACCAGGGTTGCATCCAGTTGGTCCACCAGCTCGGCGATATTGGTCAGGTCCTGATCCGGCGTGGGATTTTCAAGCAGTTTTTTCAGGTCCTGATTGGTCTGCCGTGCTTCGGCAAACAGCCCCTGCATTTCATTGCTGAGCTTGGGAATCTGGGCGTCAATGATGGCCTGACTGGCATTGTCCAGAAGGGCCTCTGTGCGGGTTCGAACGCCTGCAATATCCGCATCCTCCATGGTTTTTTTCGCCGACAGCAGCAGGTTATTGAGGTTTTCAGCGATGTTCTGGGTTTCGATGGATTCGAGCTCATGCAGAATCTTATCGACCGATTGCTTGAGGGTGGTGAATGTACTGGGTGCTGACGGCACATACGGATATTTCGGCGTCCATGGGAATGTTGGTATCGGAAACCGCTGCGGGTCCAGGTAATCCGCCTGCACAAGGGCCTGGCTGGTCAGCACGTTTGTGGAAAGCTGAAGCCGCAGTCCTTTATCAATCATCTTGTGTAAACGTTCTTGTTGACCGGCTGTTGTGGCTTCGGGCATATTTTCAGTCACCACCGAACAGACCACTCGCACCCAGCGATCATAGGGGGAGTAACCGACGTCGTCACGCGGCAGTTCATAATTGTGCCGTACAAAGGCAATCTCCTCAACCTGTCCGATTTTTACGCCGCTGTTCTGTACGAGGGCCCCGACATTCAATCCCTGCACGGAATCGGTGAAATAGGTTTCAAAATAGGTCTTTTCCGGGGCAAACACGCCCGATCCGAACAGGATGATTGCCATGACAAGCAGGAAAATTCCCAGCAGAATGAATATCCCTAATTTAAAGTAATTTGGTTTAACACTCATTGGTCACTCCTGTTTATCAAACTGATTTGATACTGCATTAAGGCTGACGATTAAAAAACTGCCGTACCCAGGGATTGTCACTGTGAGTCTGAAGGTCTTGCGGCTTGCCGGTGGCGACAATTGTTTTAACATTGCGATCCAGGATAATACAGCGGTCGGCAATCGTGAAAATACTGGGCAATTCGTGTGTGACAATCACAAAGGTAATGTCCAGGCTGCGCGACAACTGGATGATCAGTTCGTCCATCTGAGCCGAGGTAATCGGATCCAGCCCCGCCGAGGGTTCATCCAGAAACAAAATTTTAGGATCCAGGGCCATCGCACGGGCAATGGCGGCGCGTTTCCGCATGCCGCCGCTCAAATCCGACGGCATCTTTTCGGCGGCATGGCCCAGGCCGACCTGGTTAAGCCGCATCTGGGCGATTGCTTCCATTCCCTCTCGCGGCAGGTCCGTGTATTCTTCCAGCACCAGGCAGATGTTGTCCACCAGATTCATCGAGCCGAACAGGGCGCCGTTTTGATACATCACGCCGAAAGACCGCAGGGCCTTTTGATACTGGTCCTCATCGGCCGTTGCAACGTCAATACCGTCAATCCGGATTGTGCCCGATAACGGCTTGACCAGGCCGATCATATACTTGAGCAGGGTGCTTTTGCCGCATCCGGAGCCGCCCAGGATGATAAAGATTTCACCCTCATACACCTCAAATGAGATATCCTTGAGGATCACGGTGTCTCCGTACCCTCCCGACAGGTCTCGCACCTGAATCATGGTTTTTCGCGGGCTGTCCATCCGTGTCAAATCCCCAAACAGTAATAAATCACTGCAAAAATACCATCCACCACCACGATCATTACAATACAGGTTACCACGGCGCTGGTTGCTGAGTTGCCTACGGCACTGGCGCCTTTACCGGTATTTAAGCCCCGTAAACAGCCGATTGCGGCAATAAAGTATCCGAATACGAAGGTTTTAACCAAACCGCTGAACAAATCGGTCAGACCTGCGGCTGTGGTGATCCGATCCCAGAAAACCGTCCCCGAAAATCCCAGCATGGCCATGACCAGTTGGGAACCCAGTAACGCAAAGAGATTATTCAGCAGCGTCAGCAGCGGAAGTACCATGACCAGGGCAATGACCCGCGGTACCACCAGAAAACGCACGGGATCCATACCAAAGGTGTGCAGGGCATCCAGCTCTTCATTGACCTTCATCGTGCCGATTTCCGCCGCATACGCCGAGCCGCTGCGGCTGGCCAAAATAAATGCCGAGATCAGCGGTGCCATTTCCTTAAACATCGTTAATACAACCAGGTCCGCCACGTAAATTTGGGCGCCGAACATAGCCATTGCCACCGCCGACTGAAACGACAGAATCAGCCCGATCAGAAAACCCAGCAATGCAATGATTCCAATTGCATCCGCACCTGCCTTTTCAGCAAGGAATAACAGATCGTTCCAGCGGATTGTTCCGGGATGGATTAGCGATAGGGTTAATTTATAGGCCAGTTCGCCGAGAAAATTGATCTGAACCTTCAGGTCCTCGATGATCTGAAAGCTTGCCATTCCGACGTCTTCGGCAATTTGACGAAAACGGGCTTTGGATGGTGCCGCAACGGCAAGCCCTTCCAGAGAGCTGGATTCAAGGAGTTTCTGAAAATCGGGCTTTAATCCTTCGACAGAGAACTGACCCTGCTGCCGGCATACATGCTGCTCAAGGGTTAGCAGAAATGCAATCCCCGCCCCGTCAATTTCCTCCAGTGCTGTGGCGTTTACGGTGACCTTCTTTGGCCCCAGCCGGTCGATCCTGGCCGTAATAGCCGGCCACCGCGTTCCTACGGTCTCGGCATCCAGCCGTGGGCCTGTCTGTATCTGTATCCCGGCATCACCTTGTTGGACATCCAGCGGCACCATTTTTTATATCCTCAAAAGCCCCAGAGGCATTCTTCTCTTATTGGAATCCGGCTGAAGATCAGATTTTCAGCGATTCAACCATTTCTTTTACTGTTTTGGGTACATTGGCAAATTGAGTATCTATTTGACCAATTCAGACCCGCCAGGCTGCTTGGCAAAGACAAGGGGCTCAAAGACATGAAAAAGCAGACGATAGGAATAGATTTTATTTTTCCGTACATAACTTGCCTCCTTATAAGATGAAATCATCTTTCCATATATCCAAAACACAAAGAAATCCATACCTTGAATATCTCAGTGCCAAATCAGAGGATTTTACAATTATGCACCAAACTGGTCCGATTATTTTCATCTCATATATTCCGAGAACAAACTCAATTATAACACCACGTGGAGCGTTTCAATTGAGAAAATACTGTTTACTCAAATTATTTTATATCTATCCGCCTTTCTATATGAATATTGTTGGCGACAAGTAAGGGTTCCTTTAATCATTCATTTTGGCGGACAAAGCAATTCTTTTGAGTTTCCTTGTATATTAACCATGTATATGCGACCAGGGATGTCCATAACAAGAAGAAGTCAAACGAAGCCATCTGCAGGTATCGATAAACAATTAACCTGCCCCTTACATGAACTGGCACAAAACGAAGGCAGGTCACTGTAGGTTTGGTTCGTTGTATTTTCATGTGGTCTCCTTTGCTATTGTCTAACGGTATGCAATCAGCGGCTTTGTACGGAGTTTCGCAGAGGCAAACCCTCCCGTATCAAGGTGGAAAAATCGGGGCTATCTCCGGCCTTGATAGCTTTATCATTGATGTTGCTGATCGCCTTGATCTGGTCAAAAGGCAGACTCGTGTCAATTGCCTTTCGCTCATAGAGAAGCGTATCCAGATAGCCGTTCACAATCATTTTCCAGCTAAATTTACCGTGAGCATAGGGGGCCGTGTGGCCGCGGATGGAAGTGGTGCAGTTCTGAGTCAGTGCGTTGTACCATTCCGGACGTTCATTTAAGCTGTTGACGCTCCTTAAGTAATCCAGCAACACCTCGCGAACCAGTTCCGGTTTTGCGGAAAGCCGGTACAGATAGACTGACTCCCCACGGAAATTGGTACGTAACCGGATTAAATCCCGCTCATCGCCCAGAATGTATATCAATTCGTACTGCTTAAAAAACCCTTTGATTGCCGAATACCCTTCTCCCATTTCCTTTCTTGTTTCAATCGAGACGCTAAGATACTGGTCATCCTCAAAGCAAAAACTCATGATGGTATGTGCGATCAGAGGGGATCCCCAATAAATAATCGACAGGTCTGCGCCTTTGAGTTTCTGGAGGTCGAAGGTCTTGTCATAATAGGATACCGTATAGTCGGTTTCAGTGCGATAATCACAATTACGAATATTATGGACCGTAATGATGTCGTTTTCAATCTGAGCCGAAGATAGAACCGCCACATCCCGCTGCCAATTGCGATTGTTGGACGGCGGAATACAAAGCCACCCAATTAATATCACGCCCCACACTGTCCCAAATGACAGAGCCGCCTTATAAAACGGCCGAACCTTCCATAATAACCCGGCCGCAACAGCCAAAAACAATACGATACAGGCTATTCGCAGCCCATAACCCGGGAGATTTGAATAGGTAACAGCCGTAACCGCCCACATCGCCATAATCCCCATGATCAAGCATACGATTCCTCTGAGCAAATAAACAAATATACATTTCATGGGATTTGCCTCCACTATATATTTTTTAAGTAGTTTATTGAGATTCATTGTTTTGAGTGGGTATCCCGGCAAGATGTTCCCGCAGAATCCGTTTGACCTCATCAATTGCCAGCGGATGCTCATGGGCGCTGTGGCCGGACGGCACCAGCAATTCTGACTCTGTAAAATCCAGATGCGAACTTTCATACGGCACAATGCCGTCCGACGTGCCCGTCCCGGAGGTAGCCGTTTTTCGCGTTCCGATGATGGAATGGTACGGAATATCCGACCGGAGCGGAACCTTATTTGTCGCCTGTGTGTATATCGACGATGGCGAAAGCAGTAATACGGAATTGGACACTTTTTTGGTATAAGTTGCCGACGCAGACTCGGTAAGGGCTCCTCCGCTTATCATCTTTGCTGTTGTATCTGATACCGTAACGGGCATCTCGATTAATCCAGAGAACAACTTGGTGTACCATGTATCGGCCATGGGACTGCCGCGGTGCGGCGTCGCAACAAAAATCACCCGTTTCACACACGACTGATGCTCAAAGAACATTATATTTTTGATCTGTTCTTTTGTGTTCGGGTCAAGATTAATGGTCTCAAACGGTTCTTTGAAAAAGCTGTCCCAATATGTTGTACCACTATCCTGCACCATTCCCCGCGTCAGGAGCCCGCCCATACTATGGCCCATCATCACCATCTGGTTGAAATTCGGATTGACGCCGTTTGGGTCATATAAAGCACGAACGGCATTTAACTGATCTCTGAGCAGTGACGTCGAGTAGCCGATTGGCAGGCCTGTCGGATACATAAAAAACCAGAATTGGTATCTTTTTCGAAGCTGGGGATCGCCTCGCAAATCATTGAATATCCCCGCCCATGTGGAGGGAGAAGACATTAATCCATGCACCATCAACACAGGAATTTTATCAGGCCGATACGGCTCCAGCATATAAATGCCGGCATTTTTAAGTTCGACATCGCTTGAGATCAGATTGTGAAGCCCCGTTTGGAAGGGATTTGTCTTTCGCAACTGAAGCCCCAGCGGTGTTGTATAATCCGCTTCCAGAGGCACCTGCCGATTCTGAATCGTGATCGATTCGGTTACGAGTGAATCGTAAAAAACAAGGCGGATATTTCGTGACGGTGTTTGGCCTTTCTGGATCGGATCAAACAGCAGGACCGCAGTGATCGGATAGGCGACGAGCCGAGGCGGAAAAAAACGTCCAAAGTGCGGATCCTGAACGGGTTTTTCCACAATCCCCACCAGCGGCGCCCCCAGGCCCTTGGTAGTATATTCATTAGTCAATCCGGTGACCCTGATTTCGTAGGAATTATGAAGATAATCAAACCATGATGGATCCCATATCCCTGCCCCTTGTTTGACGACTTCAAAGTGATAGTGAATCCCTCGATAATCCATATCCGTCGATTCCCACGGATTTACTAGGGTGGCCCGCATGCCGACAAGCTCAGCTATGGCCAGATTATAGATATCGGCCATAAATCGAAATGATGGGCTCAGCGTGCTTGAATCCTCGGGGCGTGTGTCGAAAAACAGATAGTCATACGCATGCTTGGCTGCACGAATGTAATAGATTTTTTTCTGGGGATCGGAATCCCGCCGTTTCTGCGCCTCCAGCAGCGACAACTCGGCAAGAGCCATTCGCAATTGAAGCGTCTGTTCTTTCTCGATGCCGTCTTCCAGTAACGCAATGGCCTGCGGAGGGTCCTTCTTGTATGCCTTATCCAGGAACATCAACCGTAAATACTGCTGGGTTTCCCAGCTTGGCTGGGATGAATTAACGGCATTCTGGCTCTTGGTTTCAAACAATTCTATTGGATTGAGACGAACCGCCTTGTAAGGGCTGCCGCAGCCGCACAGCCAGCACAGACTCAATACACACAGTAAAACAATCCCTGAAACAGCCTGTATCCTTATTTGACCATTCTTCTGCTTATTCACAAAACACCTCCGTTTCCCAGCCTAAAGTCATAGTTCCAGTGTATGCGATTGTCTGAAAAAGGCTATCTTGGCAGTGCCCTTTCATGTGATTGCCGCCGATTAAAGCTTATGGCTCCAAAGGGCCGGCAATACCGCGTGCCCGCCAATGAAATGTGCTTGCTGGTTCTTCCCGTTTAACATCGATCGGCAGTTCACTAGCAGATACTTCCCGGTATCCTTGTGCCTGCATGCACTCCGTCATATATTTGATTTCATACTCTGATGTCACACCGGCGAAATCCGTCCGTTTTTTCAATTCTTCAAAACACAGGGCACGCGCCTGTTTGCATTCATTAAAACTTTTTCCTTCCTGATACCAATACTTCGCACACCCGGAAGAAACCAGGAATAGGGCTGATAAACATATTGTGTATAATAGTCTATGCATGATTCGATCCTTTCATAAAACAAGATTCTAACACCCGAAGTCCAGGGCTGCGGGGCAACTGCATATTTTCATCGGTCGGCAGTCCGCAATCCTTCTATCAGATAAAAGCCAGCGGCTGGAGACGTTTCGTCTGCCCGCCGCTGCTTTTTATTAGTTTTGCCTGAAATAGTACTTTTTTCTTGGATGCCGATTGTGTGTTCCCGGATTTTGCGCCAAAGAACAATCCGGCTCAATATCCGCTATTGACAAGACGGTTATTCAGCAGGCTTTGTTGATATTCCAGACGGTTTTGCCGGTCTTCATAAACTCGTTCCTTTTTGCTGGACTCGAACTGATAACGGTCCATCGCAGCCTGCTGCTTCATCTGAGCTTCCTGCTCGGCCTGCGCGATCGCCTTGTCCCGATGAGCTGCCATGTATGCGGCTTTTTCCTGGTCTTTTTGCTCTTTTTCCTTCAATTTGAGGCCTGCATAATAGACCTTATAATCGTTCTTTTTATCGATGGAACCCAGATAGACCCACATCCTGGCGCATTGATCCACAGACGCCCGCAGTTCCTTGCGAACTTTTTGTCCGTATTCTTCTTTTTTTGTGCAAGCTTGTATAAATTGAGAAAGATCCTCTCCCTCCTCCAGAACTGTCGGCAAATAGCCATCATAGATGACATACTGCATGGCAAATTCCATGATTTCTTCCCAGGAAGGACGTTTTTGAGGTTTCGGAATATTCATCTCCTCAAGTCTCTGGCCCATTTGAAGCAGTTCAAAAAAGACATTGGGATCACTTGGAACCGGAACATTCTTCTCGGTAAACTCCGTCGCTTTGTCTATGGTCAACAGATAATCCGCAAGCAACTGGACCTGCTTTTTCATTTCAGCTCGTTTTTTGGTCAACAAGGGAAGAAGCTTTGACATCGCCTCGGAACGCACAGTCCAGTATTCCGGACTGTTTTTAGGAGGAATCTTGATTTCAACAATCCCGTTATCCTCATTGATCTGGGGTTCCTGTACGACCGGCTCAGCGCCAAATACTACGTTAAACGCAGCCGCAACCATTAATAGCATTATTCCGTATTTCATTTTCTTTCCTTTCACAAATTTTATATTCATCTTCGTTCAGAGACAAACCCATCACACCTTCTGCAAGGATATGTCGCAATTCTCAGATTTATTTCAACTCCTCAAGACGTTTCTGGAATCGTTCCGTCCAGCCATTGATCACATTTTTTGCTGCCGACCAGTCCCCCAGATTGGTAAATGGAATCCGTCCGCCCTTTGCAGACTCCACAACCGCCCCGACCTGCTGACCGGTGACTGAATCAACGATCTCCGCTTCCATGGATGCACCGCCGATACCAACACCTAATAAACTGGCCTGGGGAAGCATATTGATCGCACCGGTCTTTTCGATGTCTGTCAGAGCAACCCGAATTCGAGCCACTCCGGCGGCGGGCTGATAGGCTATTTTCTTGCCTGCTCCCTGGATCGCCTCACGAATTTTGGTATTCATATAGCTGGTCAGGTCCGTAATCTGCTGGTCGGTCAGTTTGTCCTTGGATTTGGCATCGCTGCGATAGACTACTTTTACCGGATCGACCATAAATGCGGAATATCCGGCAACGGCCTTTTGATCCACATATCGCAGACTTGAGTCGGACTCTTTCTGCAATTTGGAATAATCGCTCAAAAATCCCGCTTTGGCCATTTCTTTTCCACAGCCGCTGATGCCGGCCAATCCCACTGTCATCACAACCACCCACATACTTGTCTTTTTCATTTTCGTTCTCCTTAATTGATTGTTTATGATGTTGTTTTCTGAATCACAGTCATAATCCTTAACAGATTGGAAGAGCAAATCCTGATCCAATCAACTGAGCATCCTACTATAGACGATACAGTACTGTTACTTTGATACTTTCGAAGACATTGCCCTGACAAAATAGACGTCAAATTCCTGTCCAATTCCGACATGATGATAAACACCAGCAAGGTAATCATTTTGCACATCATAAGTCAGCGTATAATAATTGCCCGGGTAATTTCTATCCAGCAGCTTGATAAATACATTCATCTGCCCGGATTCCATTGAGGCCTGTGCTTTTGACACATTGATGGGTTGAGGATTCAAATAGGCCATTTCAATTTTACCATCGGAGGCAATTGATTTTATATCCAGAATATAGCCACCATCTGGTCTGATCCATGTACCTGTGAGTTTCTGAAAGACGTTAGAACTCACCGTTCGATTTGAATCGAATGTAAAAATACGTTTCCAGTCGTTTTTCATACTGACCAGGGTCCATCCTTTGGTTTTCGCTTCATCCAGGCCGGCATCGAGGCTGCCGACATGGGATTGGCGGTCATAGGCCCATTCTCTTTCAGCATCCGTATGATGGATATAAACGCATAAATTTGGCCTCTGACCTGCAGCAACCCATTGCAGCATCTGCAAATCACCGTCGGAATTACCAAACGCGGCGATGGGGCGACGGCCGATATACTGGTGAATCCCAACTGGCTTGCCAGCCTTGTCATCAATAAAGTTAACCTCCGGCAGGCGCGCCAACACTGGTTTGCCGTCGCTCATTTCAAACTTTGTTTTGATACTGCTGCCGATGACCTGTTCGGGTGGAATACCATAAATCCGTTCAGCCCAGGGACGCATGAATTCGACGCCGCCGCCGGAAACAATGAACGTCTTAAATCCGTTCGCTCGCAAGTAAGCCAGCAGTTCCAACATCGGCTGATAGACCATTTCAGTGTACAATCGCCCGGTTTTCGGATGTTTTGCGGTAGTGATCCAATCCTTTACAGTTTTCTCAAATTCCTCGGTGCTCATATCTCCATGAGTCGCCATCACGATTTCGAGTATTGCCTTTTCGCCCCCTGCCAATGCCGTTTTTGCGTCACCTTTGAGCAAAGAAGCGAACGGTTCCTTGTC
>JBDKVE010000201.1:0-5285 GCA_039679345.1 Anaerohalosphaeraceae bacterium | reverse complement strand
AAGAATGGGTTTTGTACCACTCGACGTGATTTTTTACTATATGCCGCAGCGGGTGGTCTATTCTGCAGTCTTAGTGGATGTTTTTTCAAAGAGAACTATAAGAGTTCAAAGCCAACGGCATCGAAACCGAATGTGATTTTCATTTTGGGCGATGATGTTGGGTGGCATGAATTAGGCTGTTACGGAAATACGTATAACGAAACTCCGAATCTGAATGCGCTGGCCTCGGGCGGAATGCGGTTTACAGATGCGTACGCCTCGGCACCGGTCTGCTCGCCGTATCGGGCAAGCCTGATGACGGGGCAGTATCCAATCCGGACCGGTATTCTGAAATGGCTGGAAGGAGATGACAGGAAATATCTGCCGCATTCCTATACGACCCTGGCCGAGCAATTCAAGAAAGCAGGCTACGTTACCGGCATCGTCGGAAAATGGCATCTATCCGGGTATCTGCAAAGCGGAGCCCCCTACGAGATTCCCCCGACCATGCATGGTTTTGATGAAAATCTTGCCGGTGCCAACAAATATATTGCCAACGGGTCTTACTGGCATCCCTATTCAGTGATTATGAATCCCCCCATTCCTCCAATCGAGCCGCCGCTGGATCCGGCATGTAAAACAGAGTACCTGGTGGATCGCTGTAACTATGAGGCAGTCGATTTCATTGAACGTCACAAAGCGGAACCGTTCTTTTTATATCTAAGCCATTATGCAGTCCATACCATTCTGGACGGCAAGCCGGAGCTTATAAAACATTTCAGAAGCAAGCCCGACAGCGGGGTCGGGAAATGGGCCGGGGACAATAATCCGCATTTGGCGGCCCAGCTTTATTCGATTGATGAGGGGGTAGGACAGATTATTTCAAAGCTGAATGAGCACAATCTGCTCAACAATACCATCCTTGTTTTTATGGGCGATAATGGAGGCGAGAACAGGGTCACGACCAACGGCCCCCTGCGTGACGGCAAGCAATCGTTGTATGAAGGCGGGATTCGTGTGCCGTGCATCATGTCCTGGGCGGGGCATATTCAGGCCGGTGCGGTCAGCCCAGAGCCCGTGGTGTGCTGCGATTTTTATCCAACGTTTTCCGAACTGGTCAATCTGCCATTGCCGACGGACCAGCCCATGGACGGCGTTTCGCTGACGCCCTTATTCAAACAGCCGGGAGCATCGCTGGAGCGTGCGGACTTGTACTGGTACTATCCGTACAATAAAGTGGCCGCGGTTCGCAATCGGGACTGGAAACTGCTCGAGCATCTGGATACGGGCCGTGTGGAATTATATCATTTATCGGAAGACATGTCTGAGGAAAAGAATGTCAGCCAGGCTCATCCTGAGATTGCCGGCCGGTTGGCCCAGAAATTAAACCGATGGCGACATCTTTATAATCCTAAACTCTGATCTGGAGGTAAAATATTAAACACTATGCGAAACTTGCGTAACCACCCCGGGATTATGGCACCCTTATTGCTGTTTGCTGCGCTGCTGCTGATTTTCTCCGTGGAACGCTTTGCTATTCGTCTCCTGCTGCCTGGCTTCTTCGCAGGCAGTCTGCCCGGTCAGACCTGGTACGCCATGTTCCGGGGACTGCAGTTTGACCTCGTCATCGCCACCACCCTTGCCTGTCCATTCATTGTACTGACCATTACAGGTCCGCTATTCGAGAAACCGTTTTTTCAACGATTCATTTCTGCGTTGATGGCAATCCTCCTTGGCCTGGTAGTGTTTGGGTGTATTGCTGATTTTTATTTCTTCAAACAATTTGGCGAACGTCTCAACCATAAAGCACTTGTCTATCTTGATTCCGACTATGCTTACAAGATTATCTGGAACGATTATCCCATTCTTACAATTGCGGTGGTTTTCTGTCTGGTTATCGTTTTCTCATACACAGCAATAAGCCGCCTGATGGCCAGAGGCATTCGTCGCAACGGAATACCTGCGCTATCTATCGGAGAAGTCATCCTCATCCCTGTCGCCATGGCAGGCCTATCTATTCTCGGCATTCGCGGCACACTTGGCCCCAAGGCCATCAACACCGGCCCGGCCTACTTTTGTTCTTCTGCTCCAATTGCCCAGCTTACGCTGAACGGCCTGTTCACGCTCCGCGAAACCAGCATCAGTCTGTATTACCGGGAAAAAGAAATTGACAAGGACTATACGCTCATTCCGCCGGAGGAGGCTGCTGCCAATGTCGCTGCGTTAATCGCACGACCCGGCGACACCTTTTGCCAAACCGCCGCCAATCCCCTGCGGCGCATTACCGATACAGGCAAAGAACGGCATGATTACAATGTCGTTGTTGTGGTTCTTGAGAGTTTAAGCTGGCATTATATCGGTGCGATGGGCGGCAGCCCGAGTTACACCCCCCATTTCGACAAACTGATCTCCGAAGGCTTGTTTATGGAGGAATGTTTTGCCGTGGGCAATCGCACCACACGGGGATTCAGTGCGATTGTTTCCAGTTATCCGGACCTGCCCGGTAAAAGTGTCAGCACCCGGCTGCAGACCGAAGGAGCATTTCTTACGCTGGGTTCGGTTCTGAAATCCCGAGGATACGAAACGATGTTCATCTATGGCGGACAGCCTTCTTACGACCATCGTCAGGCGTTTTTGGGGAGCAATGGCTACACCCGCATGGTGTTCAAAAACGATTTTGTCGCCCGCACTTTCAAAGGCGAGCTGGGGTATTGCGACGAAGATCTCTATAATCAGGCTCATCTTGAATTTCTGAACTGTCAGGAGAAGCCTTTTTTTGCCACACTGCTGACACTGTCTTTCCATCGAAGCTGGAAAATCCCCTCCGGCAAAATTACTCCCGAGCCGGTTTCCACTCCTTATCATGAACAGATCGACGCCATCCGATACACCGACTGGGCAATCGGTCAGTTTATTGCGAAGGTGAGTGATGCTCCGTATTTCAAAAATACCCTCTTTGTATTCATTGCTGACCACATGGGCGGTTTCAAAGAACATCCTGTGACCGTTTCATCTTACCGGGTGCCGTTTCTTATCTATGCTCCGCATCTTGTCAAACCTGCCCGGATTTCGGGCATCTGCAACCAGATGGATGTCGCACCTGCCATCATGGACCTGCTGGGCGGCACTTATGAACATTGTTTTTTCGGTACAACTATTTTTAATCGTGAGCCGGGGTCAGGTTTTGCCTGGCTAATCAACAGTCAGCAGCTTATCTTCATTAATGGTCTTCGTCAGGGTGTTATCGTCAGCCCCGACAATCATTACTCCTGCTTTCAGTTCAGTCTTCCGGATAAACTTGAACCACTATCGCCACAGATGTCCGCCGACCGACTCAGCCAGATGCCGATTTCCGTTCTTCAGGTAGCAACAGATATCTATAAAAATAACGCTCACAATCTTTTTCAACCGCCGACACAGGCTGCAAAACATAGCATTCCCTGAGTCGGAGATTTCCGGCCAGGAAGCTCTGAACCATTTGTCGAGAAGATGGATTACAGCTTAATCAGTTACGATTGGGCTTCAATATTCTTTTCGATGCGATTTACAGTGTTCATCGATTTGATGTCTTTCCGGCATGTCCGGCGAAGGTCCCTTCAAATGAAATGACGAGAGCCTCATTCATGCGCCAGAGGAGAGGGAATTCGGTGCCGCTGCCGAGGCTGCGGCCGGTGCGTTCGTTGCGGACGTCGTTGACAGGCCGGGCAAAGCGGAGGGTGATATTCGACTCGCTGCTTTTTAGCGAGGTTGCATGGCCGCCGCCGAGCATGGACACTTCAAGCTCGGGATTGTACCCGATAAACACCAGCGTCCGGCCGGGGATTTGCCAATAGGTGATTTCATATCCAAAAGTGTCGGGGCCTGAAATTTCCACCCAGCGACTCAGGCCGGCGGCTTTGACGGGGTTCATAAAGACACTTCGCTTGGCAGCGAGTTGCGGGCCTTCGGTTCGATAGGCGTTATACCACTGGGGGGATAGGTTCATCAGGACTGCCCTGCCCTTGCCGAAGAGATTGATATGATTGACGGGCATTGTGCGGACGGCCCGGTTGAATCCGCAGTCATCCGTCAGGCAGGTGTTTGCTTTGGTCAACAGGTCTCGGAAAGTTTTATATTCATAATTGGCATCCTGATCCGTCTCGGACCAAAGCCGGGTCTGGAAAATGTCTGTCGCCTTCATGGCCGGGTCGTGTCGAAGGCCGAACATGTCGTCGAGGATGCCGCCGGTGCTTCGCCCCCGTCCGTGCTGGTCCCACAGGCCCGGCATATAATCGGCGATGACCGTCCCTCCATTGCGGCAGAAGTCCCTGATGCGAGCCGCTTCTACATCCGACAGACACAGTACTGCCGGCAGGATCAGGACTTTATAGTGCTCTGGAATACCCTTTTGAACTACATCAGCATAACTGATAAAATTATACTGCAATCCCTCATCACGGAGCATATTTTCCCATGCGTGACGCACGAGGTAACTGCTCGCCAAGCGGGCATCGTTATTGCGATTTCGCCAGGTCCGGCCGTGGGCCTCGGCATCCAATATCCAGCTCAGTTGGATTGACGCGTGGCTGTAATAAATCGCAATGCCATCGTCTATCCATTTGGCACCCTGCATAAGCGGCCCGATTTTGGCGGAGGCCTCGAGATAGTGCAGCGAGACGGCCTGATGCCAGTCTCTGGGCTTGGTGCCGTCGAACCAGTTTTCCACCCATCCGATAAATCCCCGATTGCCGTGGGCCAGGTAATACCATGTCTGCCAGATGGTGTCGGCGACATTTTTGTGAAAATGCGTTGTCACGGTGGGCAAGGCGTTATCAGGATTAAAGGACCGCACGATGGCCTGAGAGCCGCCGATATTGTATGCCTCCAGAAACTGCACCTTGCGCATGAGTTTGGCATAATCATAACCGCCGAAGGCATTGGGGCTCTGGCCTCCAACATAGCCGACGGGGGTATTGGGGTCGATGGAATTGCCGTATTCCACCAGTTCGCCAATAAAGTTGTTCCAATACGAATCGTTAAATGTCCACTGGTCCATCAACTGGCTGCAATCGAATTGGCCGATGGACCACTGGGGCAGTTTGGGCAGGATTTGGTCATAGCTGATCCATCCTTCATGCCGGGGGGCACTGTCGGGGCCATATATTGCTTTGAGCCAGTTCTCATAAGCTGCCCGATCATCTGTCACGCACCACATGGTTGGATGGATAAAATGCCCCCATGACAATTCATCATCCAGTGCATAATCGGCGAGAAACGGCGAAGACTTGACATGATTGATCCGTTCTTTTATAAGCACCTTGAGCTTT
>JBDKVE010000200.1:0-2667 GCA_039679345.1 Anaerohalosphaeraceae bacterium | reverse complement strand
ACACATACACATCATCCGGACTGGACAGGTAGCTGTAATTGGGGCTGCGAAGGAAACCATAGCCGTCCGGCAGCACTTCCAGCACACCTTCACCATACATCAGACCATTCTGACGGATGCGCTCCTTAAGAATCTTGAAGATCAGGTCCTGCTTGGCCAGTGCCATGTACTCGGTAATGCCTTCTTCCTTGGCAATCCGATGCAGTTCAGTCACATCCAGATTCTGCAGCTCGGTCAGGTGCAGATTGCCGCGTTTGATGCGTTCATATTTTTCATGGATGGATTCATCCTTGGGGGCTTCCTCCACCCGCGGAGCCGCGGGTTTGGCGGCAGGTTCTGCTGCAGTTTCCGCAACCGCAGCCGGTTCGGGCTGTAAATCCTGTACCGCCGGTTCCGGCTCACGCACATTGCCCAACTGTTCGGGTGCCCCGGACTGTACGGCAACCGCTTGAGGCTGTGGTTCAAACATCTCAGGCTGTTCGTTTTGTTCTGTCTTTTTGCGTTTGGTATATGGACGCTTCTTGCGCGTGGCTTCTTGTTGTTGATCTTCACTTGCCTTGGGTCTTGGCATGGTTACTCCTTAAAGTTCTGAATGGGTTTGTCCTGATGCCCAGGACATTTGTTTATTACTTTATGTATAAAATACCTGATTTTCTTTCATCTTACCGGAAATTTTCAAGAGAGGTTTTATCCTCTTATGGACCGGGGTGTACGTTTTACCAAACTAAAATGTTTACGCTGAAAAAAATTGTTGTCTGTGCTTTCCTGGTTTTGGCTTCAGTCACCCCTAAACCTGCAAAAATACTGAAATTTAACCGTAAAACTGGTCTTTTTTAGGAACAGGATTAGAAACGAATGACCCCTACACCTTTAACACAGCAGAATAAATTCGTGCGACTTGATCAGCCAAATCTGACAAATCGGAATTGTTCTTGACTATATATTGAGCACTTTCCCTCTTTTTATCAAGAGAAATTTGAAAATTTTCTCGTTTTTTTATCTGGTCGGAGCCAAAACGCCCTTTGTTGTGAACCCGCTTTTCCCGCATTGCCAGGTCGCTGTCCACAAAAACCAGCACATCACACCGCGTATGCCAGCCCGCTTCCATCAGCAGCGGCACATCCAAAACGATGGCAGGAATGGTATCATCCGCCTGATAAGTTGCTAACAGGTTTTCTGTTTGTTTCAGAACCTGCGGATGAATGATTCCATTGAGCGTTTTCAGCAGTTCGGGGTCGGAAAAAACACGGCTGGCCAGCTTTTTTCGGTCAATCTCCCCTGTTGGCAAGACAACATCAGGACCAAATATGTCCCTTATTTGTCTCACTACACCATCATCTACAAGCATTTCAAGAGCCATTTTATCTGCATCTATAATGGCACAACCCAGCCGGCCAAACGCTGTGGCCACACTGCTTTTGCCTGACCCTATCCCACCAAGGATTCCGATGACTGGTTTTGCTTGCATACGAAAAATATACCTTTATTATCCAGAAGTGTCAATGGTCCTGAATTCCCCAAAGGAAAGGGTCGGAACATCTATTTCGATTGATAAAAGGAGTCTTTTTTGCTACAATCAATTGTGTTTTCCAGCACGATGTTTTGGGAGAGGATCGCAATATGAAAATCGTGTTAGCCGCTATTTCAATAATCACTCTGCTCGGAGGATGGATATCGCCTGTCGGGGCGGATATTTCCGTCACTTACACCATCAACACCGAACAGGATATATCTCCAATCAGCCCGTATATTTATGGGTACAACTTCGACCATGTCTCTGCGCAAAACCTGACAGTCCGGCGGATGGGCGGCAATCGATTGACAGGCTATAACTGGGAGAACAATTTTTCCAATGCCGGCAGCGACTGGCAGCATTCCAGCGACGAATACATGTCGTCGTACATTCCTTCCGGACAGCGTCAGACACCGGGTAAAGTAATCACTGATTTTGTGGACGCGAATCTTGCTGCTGGCCGGGCCTCGCTGATTACCCTGCAGATGGCGGGTTATGTCGCCGCCGATAAAAATGGTACGGTCACGGAAAGCCAGGCTGCTCCATCAGCTCGATGGAAAGAGGCTGTCTATAAAAAAACTTCGCCGTTTTGCAGTCCGGCAGAAAGCCCCGATAAAACCGACAATACCGTTTATATGGATGAACTGGTCAATTATCTGGTCACACGCTATGGCCCCGCCTCTTCGGCGACAGGTGTACGATTCTATGCCCTCGATAATGAACCCGCATTATGGAGCAGTACACATTCGCGTATTCATCCCCTGAAGCCGACCTGCGTCGAACTGGTCAATAAATCCCTTGCATTGTCGTCGGCCATCAAGGATGTGGATCCGGACGCTCAAATCTGCGGCCCCGTGCTGTATGGATTTGCAGCGTTTAATACGTTTCAGGATGCAGCGGATTGGAACTCCGTCAAAAGCGGGCATTCCTACACGTGGTTCATTGATTATTATCTGGACAGCATGAAACAGGCCTCGACTGCACAAAACCGCCGCCTGCTGGATGTGCTGGATTTGCACTGGTACCCCGAAGCCCAGGGCGATGGTTCACGCATTTGCGATACAGACCCGCCCTACTCGCAGGCCAATGCCGACGCCCGAATGCAGGCCCCAAGAACCCTGTGGGATCAGGGCTATTATGAAAAGAGCTGGATC
>JBDKVE010000199.1:0-1630 GCA_039679345.1 Anaerohalosphaeraceae bacterium | reverse complement strand
ACTCAAGGCCGCCAAAATCGGCACCTACCAGCTCTTTCAGGAAACCTATCATCGACAGACCTATTCGGCCGTCCACGTTGGCGGCAAAAAAAAGAATTATGACTGGCGCGTGACAGCGATGGATCGTGCTATGGAGTCCGGCATCAATGACGTCGGCATCGGGGTTCTGTTCGGCCTGTGCGACTGGCGATATGAAATCCTCGCCCTGATGCAGCATATCCGTCATCTCGAAGAAAAATTCGGCGTCGGACCGCACACCATCAGCGTGCCGCGTATGGAACCCGCGGCCGGCTCCGATATGGCGGTGCATCCGCCGAAACCCGTCAGCGACATCGACTTTCGCAGAATCGTCGCTATTCTGCGACTGGCGGTTCCTTATACGGGTATTATCATGTCCACACGCGAAACACCCAATATGCGGCGTGAAACCTTTGCGCTGGGCGTTTCGCAAATTTCCGGCGGCTCCCGCACCAATCCCGGCGGCTATGCCGGCGAAGGCAAGGAAGTATATGATGAAGCCCAGTTTGCCGTTGGTGACCACCGGCCGCTCGATGAAGTCATTCACGACGTTGTGCAATTAGGCTATATTCCCTCCTTCTGTACCGGATGCTATCGCCTCGGGCGCACCGGCAAGGATTTTATGGACCTGGCCAAGCCGGGCCTTATTAAGGAACACTGCGATCCGAACGCCCTGTCCACTTTCGCGGAGTATCTGCTGGACTATGCCTCCGAGAAAACAAAACAGGCGGGACTGGCGCTCATTGATAAAGTCATCAAAGAAATGCCCGATGAACTTGGCAGCCGCAGCGAGAAAATGGTCACTGCCGTCAAAAGCGGCAAACGGGATATCTATTGCTAAGATGACCTTCGCGTATCGACCAGAACAGGATTCGCTGGGCCAGATGGATATTCCGGCAGAGGCGCTTTATGGGATTCATACCGAGCGTGCGATGGTGAATTTCCCGTATTCGGCGCGGCCGGTACCATCAGGATTAATTCGTGCTTATGGCGTGGTCAAACAGGCATGTCTTCAGACCTGTATCCAGCTCGGCGAATGGATTGATGAGTCTGCCAAGAGTGATGCGATGCTGCGGGCCTGTAACGAGATGGCCGCGGGCTTGCTCGATGAACATATCCGGGTGGATTTGTTTCAGGGTGGGGCCGGGACAAGCCTGAATATGAATGTCAACGAGGTCCTTGCCAACCGGGCATTGCAAATCCTGAATCTGCCGCTGGGCAGTTATGATCGCGTTCATCCGCTGGAAGATATCAATCGGCATCAATCGACCAATGATACATTCCCGACGGCGCTGCGGGTGGCGGCAATAGTGTCGATTCAGCGGCTTGAAAAGGTTCTGGTCACTCTGCAGGAAGCGTTTCAGGCCAAGGAAAAAGAGTTTGCCGATGTAGTAAAAATCGGGCGAACAGAATATCAGGATGCCGTACTGACCACCCTTGGGCGGGAGATGTCGGCCTATGCAGAGGCCATTAATCGCGACCGGTGGCGGGTTTATAAATGTGTTGAACGGCTGCGGGTTGTAAACCTTGGCGGGACGGCGATTGGTTCAGGGCTGTCAGCGCCGCGTGATTATATTTTTCGAGTAACGGAAACACTGCGGGACTTGACAGG
>JBDKVE010000198.1:0-4442 GCA_039679345.1 Anaerohalosphaeraceae bacterium | reverse complement strand
GTGGAGTACCTTTCCCTCCTAATTTTTTGGATGATTACCGCCATGTGTAACGATAATTCATATGTTAGTGTTTGTCTTTTTAGCCATTTTAAATATCATATATTCATAATCACAATAGCGGATTGTGATACTCGTCAAGTGTAATGTAACTAGGTTGGTTCCTGAGCCCACGGTCAGTGGTTGACCAATTGAGTCATCTGATTGGGGAGTATCCTTAATACAATAAAGATGAAACACGTCGGGTTTGCGGCTGATCCCCGCTCCATGCTCCGGCCTTGCGGCAAGGTTCTTCTTTTGTCCTACCTGCCACGAGGCCGGGCAGCCCGATTGGAAAGGAAAAAAGAACATGGATAAACAATTTCTCTCGATTATAGCTGATGAGGTTGACGAACTTCTCCAAAATCCAGCTTACCAAAAACGTTTTGCGGACAACCTAGAAAGATTTAAGCAGCAAATAGAACAATATCGCTATAGCAGAGACTGGGACGATGCATTACTGGAAAATGATGTCCGCAGGATTAATTCTGGAAAAAAACCTGTAAGTAGCCCTGACAGTAATCCTGTAAGTGGCAAGGCGAAACTCAAGAGGAGGAGGCAGAAGAGTGCCGAGAAGCATCCTATTAAGCTTCCTGATCTTGGTAAAGAAGAACAGGATCCCGCTTTGCCCCCTGCTACGCATCCTGATCCGTTTAGGCTTGACCTGTCCAGCGAAGACAACCTTCCTATCTGTTTCGCATTGCTGGTGGTTATTTATGATATGGTAAGAAGTGATAAACTACCGAAGCGATTGGGCCGGTTTATTGGTCCTCCGTCAAAGCTTATTGGCAATGCGGCAGCGGTTATTAAGTATATGATAGAAAATAATAATGGCGAGCTGGCAGACCACGAAATAATTAAGGGGGCATTGAGTGCAGTTAAAGACAACTTGTCCGACTTGGATATCGTTATCAATCCGAAAACCAACTCCCAACCAGACAAGGTGCTCCCGCCTGCTGCAGAAAAAGCCTATCAGAGCTATAAATATGCCGTCGAGAAAGATTCATCGCTTGAAACAGATAAAGAAGTCTATGCCTGGCTGGAAAGAGAGAGTTTTGACGGCTATAAATTACCTTCGTTAGATAATTGGCTAAGGTATCTAGGGAGAGGCCGCAAGCATTACGGTGACCATAAAAACACCCCCCGCGCGGGACGGGCTGCAGCAGCTATCAAAGTAAAAGACGACCCTGGAATACTTGACCAGGTTTCAAATCAATACCTGAAATCGGACTAAACCGGATTTTTATAAAAAATCCGGTTTTTATAAAAATCCCACTAACGCCCCCAAAAAGGGCGTTTTTTTATGCGCCCGCTAAAAGTCCGCCCATCCGGTTTCCTTCAAGCATCGGGTAACAACAAAATGATTCATTATGAAAGAAAGGAAGCAAAATGAGATTTTTTAGCACTCGGGAGGTTGCCAAGAGGCTTGGGTTAAGACCGCACACCTTGACGGCAGCGATCTGGAACGGACGGGTTGATCCTCCAAGTAAAAGTCCAGGCGGCGAATATTTGTGGACTGACAAGGACATCGAGCGGGCGGCATGGGCATTACATCGTACGGCTGAATTCTTTGGGGGCAACAATGGATAGTAACCCAATCACCCCCCGCCTCATGACCCTGAAACAGGCCGCAACGTATCTGGGCTGCTGCGAAAAGACCATCCACAACCTCGAAAAGGCCGGGAAGCTGCGTGTCGTCCGCACGGGCGGTTTCGTGAGAGTCGACACCGCTGACATCGAGGCGTTCATCCGGGCAGCGAAGGAGGGAGGGCTATGACTAATCAAACCCCTCAGAACGAATCCAGACGGTTTCTGACGGCCTGTAAGGCGGCCCGATACCTAATATCAGCGACCGGACATTGTGATCTATGGTTGATTCTAGACGTACTCCTTGCGTTCGGTTCGGCCCGCGGAATATCCGCTATGATTTGGCTGATTTGGATGAGTTCATTCAGCGATGCAAGGCAGGTGAAGCATGATGAATGCCCAGCACAGTGGAAGGCGGTCAGCAGGTGAATGATATTCAAACCATAATTTCCACGCTTTTTGAATCAAATGATATCATCGAGTTAAGGTGCATCCGTAAAGGGGGTATCATTCAAAAATGGACTTTGGCCCAGGACTTACCCTCCTTGGCCGATGAACTCCACGCCATGAATCAACAGGGCTACAATATTTATTATGGACCAAACCCGCGAAAGGGATTCGGCTTATCCGGCGACAAGAATGTCGCCCTGGCCCGATGCTTATTCTGCGACTTTGACCACCTGGACCCGGGCGATGGATGCGGGCGGCTGGAGTTCGTTTGGAACGATATCTTCCTGGCCGGACTGCCGGATCCGACTTTGGCCGTCAATAGCGGCCACGGTTTACACGTCTATTGGAGACTATCTGAGCCGATGCTCAACCTGGTCGAATGGCATGACACGCAAGCCCGGTTGAATGAACGTCTGGGAGCTGACCCCACTATCAAAAATCCGGAGCGCATCATGCGTTTGCCAGGATTTTCAAATGTAAAAGAGAAACCATATCAAGACTGTTTCATCTGTTGGAGTCCCATTGATGCAAACCGTTGAACTTAGTGCGTTCCAAAAACCGCTGAATACCCCCGCCACACACCCCCAGGATGCCCCAGGACTGGCCCCAGTGAAAGCGGTGCAATGGCCGATGATTATGCCCAGCGCAAAGCCCGGGCCGTCCTGTATGTGTCTGCGGTGCCTGGAGCCGCAGAGGGGAGCCGGAACGCTGAAGGATATTCCCTAGCCGCGCGGATCCGGGAGAAATTTGACCTCACCGACAGTGACCTGCTCGATGTCCTGGGTGGATGGAATGGCAGAAATATCCCACCGTTGGACCTGGACGAATTGGCCGCAGTGGTCAAAAATGCTGATCAGTATGCACGTAATCCCGCAGGATCGGGTTGGACGGGAAAAAAGCCAGCCACTGAGTCATCCCTGCCGACTATTCGCCTGTCCGACGTACAAGCCAAAAGCGTAAGCTGGTTATACCCGAACCGCTACCCCAATCGCGCCATAAACTTGATTGCAGGGCAAGGCGCAACCGGCAAGACCACCTACTCAGCCCATCTGATGTCGTGCATTACGACCGGAAAGGATTTTCACGACGCGGCAAATGAATTCCCCCCGAGGCAATGCCTGTACTTTGGAGAGGAGGATGATTTGGACACCGTGCTGCGCCCCAAGCTGGATGCTGCCGGGGCTGACGTAAGCCGGGTTGTCGCATTTGATTATGAGCGGTTTTTTGCTTCGCAGGGCCATGGCTTTAATCTGGCCGAACACATCAAACATCTGGAAAAAACAATCGAGGAAATGAAGGATTGCGGGGCCGTATTCATTGATCCGCTAAACGGCTACCTCGGGGCGATCAATTCATATTCTGACAATGAGGCCAGATCCGTATTAATCCCCTTGCAAAACCTCGCCAAGAAGTACAATATCGCGATTTTCGGCTTGTGTCACCTGAGCAAAAAGTCGGACGCGGCGGCGATTGATCGTGTTCTCGGTTCTGTGGCATTCGTTAATGCTGCAAGGTCGGTACATCTCATCACGACCGACAAAGAAACAGGCCTGCGGTTTTTGACAATAGAAAAAGCCAATTACTCGGTTGATCCCACGAACCTGAGTTTTCGCATTGTGGACGGCGCAGTCGCCTTCGCCGACGGCATCACCACAAAGACCGCCGACGATATTCTGCAGGCCGGGAGGCAAAAGTCAGACACCACCAGTCAAGCAGTTTGCTGGCTGAGAGACAAGCTCAAGGGCGGCGGCGTCCTGTCCAACGACATTCGCGATCAGGCGTCTCATGAAGGGTATTCTCGTTATGCGCTAGAGGCGGCGAAACTCGAGTTAAAAGTAGTCGCCAAGCGGGATAGTTTTGGGGGCAAGTGGCGGTTGTACCTGCCGGGGTACGCGGCAGATACAATAGAGGGGGTAGGGGTATGATGGAGATATATGTAAATACCTGTAAATATATGTTTCTATGGATTTTTACGCTAAAAATCGAACTTCCATATATGCGCCTATGGCTGGCGGGGTCAAAAATCCATAGGCGCAGGTATTTACAGGCATTCGCAGATCATATTACAGACACCACTATTGGGGAGCTGATCACATGAGACCACGTCTGATTTTGTCTATTTTAACAGGAATCGTCTGGTATTTAACAGGAATTGACTTGAATAAGAGGACAAAAAAATGAGCAAGAAAACCGGATTTACACTTCAGGATCATCTGCGGCATAGCTGCGAACTTAAAAAAGCCCAAGACTGCTTACGTCGTTTGGCAACTGATCTAGGCAATAGTCGCGGTAGGACGAGCAAAGCCTATCGTCGTGCGATGCGAGCAGACAAAGCAATTGGTTTATTGGTCAGTGAGATGGATAATCTT
>JBDKVE010000197.1:0-35631 GCA_039679345.1 Anaerohalosphaeraceae bacterium | reverse complement strand
GGGCGACCCTTTGTATTTCTGCCAGTATTGCTCATCTTCCGGGCGAATCTGTGAAAAATCAATCGGGATACCCGGCTTCCAGTCCCGGCAACTTTCCGCATCCGCCAGCGCTTCAAACGAAGGCATCAGCGATGAATCGGCGCCGGTCCCCATCGTCGGTACAACCGCCTTGACGGTAAATGCGGCACTCTGCTCGGACAGGCTTTTGCCCTGTGAAGGAACGAAGTATCGTATTTCAATTTTATCACCCTCGGATACGCCAAGATCATCGGCAAGATTTTCATTGATCATCATCTCATCGGATGTCAGCGTTGTAAACAAGCCCGCATCAGAGGCGTCTTCGATTGCACCGACAAAGGAATACGGCACCGAATTGGCCCCTGCGCGCAGCTCGTTGACAAGATACGTCAGCACCTGCTGATGGGCGGGGATTTGCCTGGCAATGGATTGAACCACTGATTCGGAAAAGAATACTCCATCACTTCGCAGTTCAAAACCGGTCTGGTTATTCGGCTCTCGCAGTTGCAGTCCTGCATCCCCCAACTGCCACAGCGATTTAATCCCCTGCATCACCGTCGAACCCTGCACAGAAGCATCCGTCAGCAGCAGATTAGCCTGCACGGTCGCAGTCTCCGGCTGGAGCATCGAATGAAGTCTTGCCAGCGGCACAAAAATATTTATTCCTCCGCCCGGCCGGGAATATAAATCAAATCCGCCAAATGCATCGCCGCCGACAATCTTACCCACCGTCCAGCGAAACGCCGACAGCCGCTGCTGCTCGGGCGAAAGAACCGCCTCGATTGGCATGCCGCCGGTCGCACTCAGCCGTACTACAATATCCTGCCCCACGGCAAGATTCAGCCGCCGTGCCAGCGGTTCACTAATCGCCACCTGCTGGTCCAGTCCTGCAAGCGGGTCTATCCCCTCTCCCGGCCCCAGACTCCAGAACCGCTCGTCCACCCCCAGCACCTGCACATCACCAACCCGCATCGAGCCGTCGGGAGAATCCGCAAATCCCCGGCTGAGCAGCACCGGTGATACAGACGTACGTAAGCCGGCGGCCAGTTCTCCAGCCAGTTCCGCCCGGAACAATCCCGAATGCACAACGGCCAGCCGGGTCTTGCCCAGCCGCCACTGCCCCTGCCGCAGCAGGCCGGCCTTGATTGAATCCCCCACCGACATGGCCCCCGTCAACACCGCCGCAGCTACCAGAATCGCCAGCCCCGCCGCCACATGCGTCTTCCAGTAAAACCGCAATCCTCGTCGTGCAAGTTGAATCATCTTCATATTTTTCACCTCAATCAATTCAGCCCGCCATATTCATCAGGCCGGAATCGTTATGGTCATAATGTCTTGAGCAGGCCGTCGGCCAGTTCGTATCGTCGATCCATCTTTTTGGCCAGGTCCATCGAATGCGTCACCACAATCAGCGTCAGCTTTTCCTGCTGATTCAGTTCCACCATCAGCCTGGCAATCTGCTCTGCCGTATCATGGTCCAGCGCCCCCGTCGGCTCATCGGCCAAAAGCAGGGCAGGTTTGTTAATCAGCGCCCGCACCAGCGCCGCCCGCTGCCGCTGCCCGGCACTGAGCTGACCCGGCAGATAATTCATCCGCCCCGTCAGCCCCACCCGATCCAGCAGCTCCGCCGCATAGTACAGCATTTCCTTGCGCGACGCCTTGGTATTGCCCGCCAGCGTCGGAATCAGCACATTCTCAAGCACGCTGCATTGCGGCAGCAGATGATGCATCTGAAAGACAAAGCCAATTCGCTGATTGCGTACTTTGGCCGCCGCCGTTTCGCCCAGCCCCGCGAAATCCTGTCCATCCAGCGACACCATCCCGGCCGTCGGCTTATCCAGCAGCCCCAGAATATTCAGCAGTGTACTTTTGCCGCAGCCCGAAGGCCCGACAATCGCCGCCGACCGACCCCGTGAAACATCCAGGTCAATGCCTTTGAGCACCTCGGTTTCGCCTGCGGTTTCGCTATAGCTTTTTTGAAGACCTTTAACCTGTAACAATAAATCACTCATTTTCGTATTACCCCTTCCAGGTGTTTTATATACTGTTTGGAATTTGTTTTAATATCGAAATGCTGTTGAGCCGCCAGGCGGCCTTGTTGCCCCATCTCTTTGATTTTGGCGGGATTGCATATTAATCCTCGCAGCGCTGCCATAAGATGCCGGCAGGAATTCGGTTCCACCAGCATCCCCGCCCCGCTGCAGTCGGCATACTCCGGAAACACCCCCGCCGCCGGTGCGATGAAACCCGCGCCGCTGGCCATCGACTCCAACACACACAATCCGTACGCCGCGGGTTTGCGAAACGGCACACACATCAAATCAATCGCCCCGAAGAATGTCTTGCGGCTATCGAGACTGAAATCCTCCCGGAATTCCACACGCTCCTGCAAGCCCGTCACTTGAATTTTTTTCCTGATAGAATCAATATATGTTTTGTCGGCTGCGGTCTGTCCGCCGCTGGCAATCAGCCGCACCGCCGGCAATCCCGGCTCCGCCGCCAGCCCGATCACCGCATCGACCAGCATATCGAAACCATTATCCGGGCAAAGTCGAGCCAGATAACCGAGTGTCAAGACACCGCCATTTTTTCGGCCCACACTGTAATCCGACAACTCCAAGCCCGGGTAGGCAACCTGAATCCGCTCCGTCGGCAAGGCCAACTTGTTCGCCATCAACTCCTGATAATATCGGCTTACCGCAACAAACAAATCCACATCCGCCGCACATCGCCGCATCAAATCCCACACCTGCTCCGACCACGGCTGGCCCAGTCCATCCACAAATCCATCTTCATCCTGCAATAAACTGACTACAGCGCAGCCCAGCTTTCGCCGAATCGGCCCGGCCACCCCCATCAACAGAGCATTGGATAAAACGACCACATCCGGCCGATTTTCCGGCAAAATCAGCCATTCCACCAGCCGGTCCAGTTCCTTGACTTGCTTGCCATCCTGCCCCCGCAGCATCGAAAGGGTCGTTTCCCCCAATTGTTTGACATTGGATACGCCCGCCTGCCGAGCCGCCCGCGACAATAGCCGCGGCGAATCCAGCAGTGCATCCAGCCAGCGCGGTGTGTGCCGGAACAAGCCCAGCTTTTGCTGGAGATAGACATTGATACCCCCAAAAAACAGCGGCCCCTTCGGAATATCCTGCTGCTCGGGTCCTGCCGGCAGATACATCGGCAAGGCTATCGCTTCATGCCCAAGTCTGCATAGTTGACGCAACATCATCGCATCGCGAACGCAGTTTTCGCAATAAAAACCGCCTCCCGCCCCCGGCGCCAGATGTACAATTCGCATAAGCCGTCTCCAATTCCATTTGGCTCAACAAGTTAGGCAATATTGTCCCGCCCAGCACACATTTTGTCAAACCCGAAATTCCAAAGACATACACCATCGTTTATTGGGTGCATATAAGCATATACGTCAAGTCAGCTATTTTTATGCCTCATGAGTATTAGCAGAGTTTCAGTTCTTTGCCGACCTGCTGGAATTTTTCAACCGCAAAATCGAGATCTTCCTGCGTATGCGCCGCGGATATCTGGGTTCGTATGCGGGCCTGTCCCTTGGGCACCACCGGAAAGAAAAAGCCAATCACGTAAATCCCTTCTTCGAGGAGTCGTGCGGCCATCTTTTGAGCCAGCACTGCATCACCAAGAATAATTGGAGTAATGGGATGATCGCCGGGCAGAACTTTCAGTCCTGTCTTTTGGATTCGCTGGCGGAAGTAGGCCGTATTATGATGAAGACGGTCGAGCAATTCTGTTGAACTGGTCAGCATCTCCAGCGCCCGCAGCGACGCACACACAATCGCCGGTGCCAGAGAGTTGGAAAACAGATACGGACGGCTTCGCTGACGGAGCAGGTCAACGATTTCTTTGCGTGCCGAGATGAATCCGCCACTGGCCCCACCGAGGGCCTTGCCGAAGGTACCGGTAATAATATCCACCCGGCCCATGACGCCGCGATATTCGGGAGTGCCCCGGCCGGTTTTGCCGATAACGCCGGTAGCGTGGCAATCGTCAATCATCACCGCCGCATCATACCGGTCGGCCAGATCGCAGATTTCATCCAGACGCGCCACATAACCATCCATCGAGAACACCCCGTCGGTGGCAATCAGACGCAGACGGGCATTTGAGGCCTCTTTGAGTTTGGCTTCAAGGTCGGCCATATCGCTGTTTTTATACCGATAACGCTGCGCCTTGCACAGACGGATACCGTCGATAATGCTGGCGTGATTGAGTTCATCGCTGATAATCGCATCTTCGGGGCCAAGTAAGGTCTCAAAAACACCCCCGTTGGCGTCAAAGCAGGAACTGTACAGGATGGTGTCTTCGGTGCCCAGAAACTGTGAGACCTTTGCCTCAAGGTTTCTATGGATTTGCTGGGTGCCGCAGATAAACCGCACCGAGGAAAGCCCAAAGCCCCACTTCTCATAGCTACCCGCCGCAGCTTTGATAATCTCAGGATTGTCAGACAGACCCAGATAATTATTGGCGCAGAAATTCAGCACCGGCCGGTCCGGCTGCACGGTGATGCGGTTCTTTTGCGGACTGACAATAATCCGTTCGTTTTTATACAGGCCGTCACGGCGAATCTGTTCGAGCGTTTCGCTCAAGTGCGTTTTCATGGATTGATACATGACATCCGTCTCCGTTTTTTAACTTACGCCCAGTTCAGAACGACTTTGCATCCGCCGCCGGAACGCAGCGCCTCGAATCCTTTTTCGAATTCGGTATAGTGGAAATGATGCGTAATCAGCGGCGAAATATCCAGCCCGCCCTGAATGAGCATGGTCACTTTGTACCACGTTTCATACATCAGTCGCCCGTAAATCCCGGTCAGCGTCAGCCCGTTGAAAATCACCGTATTCCACTCTACCTGCGACGGCGGCAGGATACCCAGCAGAGCAATCTTCCCGCCATGAGCCATATTGGTGAGCATATCGTTCAGGGCCTGGGGACTCCCGGACATCTCCATACCGACATCAAAGCCCTCTTTCATGCCGAGCTTTTGCAGGGCCTGGGCGATAGTCTCATTACGAACATCCACCGTCAACGTGGCCCCCATCTTTTTGGCCAGTTCCAACCGGCCGGGGTTCATATCCGTCACCACCACATGACGCGCCCCCACCTGACGGGCAACCCCGGCGGCCATGCAGCCAATCGGCCCGGCCCCGGTAATCAGGACATCTTCACCGACCAGATTGAAGGTCAGGGCGGTATGCACTGCATTGCCCAGCGGGTCAAAGCAGCTTATCACATCCAGCGGGATCGACTTGTCGCAATACCAGATATTGGTCACCGGCACAGAGATAAATTCAGCAAAAGCCCCATCGCGATTAACGCCGATGCCTTTGGGCGAATGGCACAGGTGCCGCCGGCCGGCCAGACAATTGCGGCATCGTCCGCAGACGACATGCCCTTCGGCGCTGACAATATCGCCGATCTTGAAGTCGTGCACATTGCTGCCCATCTCGACAATCTCACCAACGAACTCATGACCGATGGTCATGGGCGTCTTAATTGTGTTCTGGGCCCACTTGTCCCAGTTATAAATATGCACATCCGTGCCGCAAATGGCGGTCTTGAGCACCTTAATCAGCACATCATTAATGCCAATCTGCGGGGCCGGAACGTCCTGCAGCCACAAGCCTTCTTTGGCTTCTTTCTTAACCAATGCTTTCATCATCTGTTCCCTTCAATGTAGGAAATCTAAAACCGGATATGGCTCAACTGGTATTCCATTTCTGCCTATCCGGAATTTATCAGTTTGTTCTGAGCCGATGCCCCCTGACACGCCAAGGGCGGCTCACTGTATTTGAAGGGGATACTGTATATCACCCCTGCCCAAAGGTCAAGGGACAAGATTGGACCGAAAGAAAAGAAACCTCTCGATTTTTCGCTACGGTTCTGGTATCCTATTAAAATAGGGCTTGGCATCAAAGAGAATTTTGATATATGAAAATCCCAAACAATATGTAATTGATTTGATTCTGAAATTTTATCAGTTATACAAACCGTATAATTTGAGGGATTGTTTGAAAAGGAATAATCAAATGGGAAATGAAGTGAGCAAAAATAAAGCCTATTTTTCTCTATTTATGACTATGTTTTGGGTTGGCATTATTGCCTTGTCGGGATGCCCTCAGGCAAGAGGCCTTCCTGATAGACATATTCATCGTGATGTGGATTCTTCTGAAATAATAGGAACATGGCAGGTAACCGAAGCGTCTATTGAACAAATTATTCAAGAAGGCTATTCGTTATATACAAATCCAAAAGACCATTGTTTCACCCTATTTAAAGATGGCACATGTGAATTTAGCGGGTATCCTTTCTATTCATATCCTAACATAGTAGATCAAAAAAATGACTATATGGATTCAATGACAGGACAGTGGACAATCACCAAAATAAGTACCTCGGCAGGTTATCATTCTGTTACTGTCCCAGCACTGCAAATTGTTATTCAAACAAAAAAAGAGAGCATTACTCATTCCGTAACTATTCATCTGTTCATTGTCGAGGAGAAAAACCACATCATTCTCTGGGAATATATTGGCGATCCTGACTACGTAAAGTATATGGATTTTGTCAAAGTTCCGCAGAAACTATAGCGTATTACTAAACTCCTCCGATTATCGAATTAATTAAAAAAATGGAGAATCCATGCCCGAGTTAATTACCGGCGTTGTTAAAAAGACATTTAAAGGCGGTTTTGTGCTGCGTGACCCGGCCCGTTCGTTCCGGCCGGGCGGGCGGGATGTCATCGTCCCTATTGCTCTGGTGCGCCAATGCGGCCTTATCGAAGGCGCGGAAGTCTGCGGCACCACGCGCACTGACCGCAACCTCGTCCTGTTGGATAAGGTGGAAACCGTGTGCGGCCTGACGATCGAGCAATTCAAAAAACGCATCCCCTATCAGGAACTGACCGCGGTAGCACCCTATCAGCGGTTCGATCTTGAAAAATGCGGCGAACTTTCGATGCGGATCGTGGACCTGGTCGCCCCGATGGGCAAAGGCACCCGCGGCCTGATCGTCTCACCGCCCAAGGCCGGCAAGACCACGATGCTATCGCAACTGGCCAAAGCCATCCTCGCCGACGACCCCAAGGCGCGGGTTATCGTGCTGCTCATTGACGAGCGGCCCGAAGAAGTGACCTACTTCAAGCGAGGCGTCGAAGGCGCAACCGTGGTGGCCTCCTCCATCGACCAGAGCATCGATGAGCACATCGACCTGGCGGAAATCCTGCTGGCGTATATCAAAGTGCAGCTTGAGTGCGGCCGGGATATTATCGTGCTGGTCGATTCCATCACCCGGATGGGACGTGCGTTCAACCGCAAAGGCTCCGGCACCGGACGCATCATGTCCGGCGGGCTTGAAGCAGGCGTACTGGAAATCCCCCGCCGCTTTCTCGGCATGGCCCGCAAGATCGAAAACGGCGGCTCAGTCACCATCATCGCCACCGCCCTGGTCGATACCGGCTCACGCATGGATCAGCTCATCTTTGAAGAATTCAAAGGCACCGGCAACAGTGAGATTATCCTGTCGCGCGAACTGGCTGAACGTCGAACCTTTCCCGCCATCGATGTCCCTGCCTCCGGTACGCGTATGGATGAGATGCTCTGGGGCGCCGCCAACAGCAAAAAACTCGCGAACCTCCGCAAGGGTCTGGCCAATTGCCGATCCAACGAAGCAATCAACACCCTGATCACCGCCCTGCGAAAATATCCCACCAACGCCGAACTGCTCAAAATCCTGCCGGGTTAAGAGCAGCAAAGGGATATAATGAGCCTATTTCTCTATCCGGATGGTCCTTCGTGCCGGATAGTGCGGCCTGTGGCCAATAACCGTAATTTCCACGGTGGAATCCGGCAAAAGTCGACAACTACACTCCATTTCAGCGGAGGATAATTCCGACACCGGCAGGCTGACCGGCTGGGTATTCGACATCGCGGCCAGTTTTTCGGGGTTGGCTTTGATCCATTCCGCGGCTGAGGCCAGAGCATTATCCAGCTCAGCCTCCACTCCCTGAAGTCGAGTCTGCCCTAGAAAATGACGCGTCTGGGCCGAGAAAATCATCACAGCGGATGCCATCAGCACCATAAACAGAATGACTGTCAGCAAAACATATCCCCTGGATTTCCTGTTAGTCACCCGACACCTCCCGGCGGAAGCCCTTGATATAATACACATGTGAATTGTAAAATTTCTTTTCATAGCGCCCCAGTACCGTCCGGTCGATCCAGCAGGATATCCGCAGCGATGAAGCATCCGTAACCGACCATGTCCACCGCACATGCGGCAGTGTCCATTGTTCAGACTGCTGTGCCTCGATATCATTTGGATCGTTCATGATAATGCGCTCTATTGTATCCTGTTTGAATAGATAGGTGATCGTCCGTCCGGAGCCGATAATTTCGATTGCACCGTCGTTCGGGTCTTGCCGCTGCAGAATGGTCCGCCCCGCTTCAATGTCAGTCTTTAGTCGGCCCATACAATGAGTCACGGATTGAGCCGTCTGGAAATCCCGATGATTGCGCGGCAAATCCGAGATAAGCATCCGCATCGGCTCGGCAATGAATAACAAAAACAGGACCACAAAACTCGTTATCCAGATCATCTCGATAATCGTATATCCTTTGCGCATGGCTTACTCCTGCCTCCGAATATACCGTTTTGCCTGGATGGATATCTCTCGCCCGTGAACCACCGCTTTTGCATTAACGGTGTATAAATCCAGCTTCTGCCAGACATCCAGACCGGGTGTCTTGTCAACCATACACGTCACCGCCGGCCATAGTTGTTTCATATCCTGTTCAGACAAAGGAGAACCGCCGAAGGCAATAGCGTCCAGTTGGGCCTGAGCCGCAGCAATGCACTGCTGACGTGCAAGCTGCTGACGGTTGGCATGGCCGAAGAATCGCGTGGCCGACATCAGGGCGGCAGTCAGCGCCAGCAGCAGAAACAGACTTACTACCATTTCAATCATCACCAGACCGTAATGTTTTGGGTTCTTTTTCATGGCATTAAAAATTGAATACCTGTAGTAATAACGGAGACGATCGGCATAAACATACTGTAAACAATAAATCCGACAAACAGTCCCATCCCCAGGATGAGAAATGGCCACAGAATCGCGCGAATCAGGTTGCCGATGTAATTCATTTCACTGCGATAGACTTCTTCAAGAGTCTCCAGCAAAACGGGCGTCTGTCCGGGGTTCAGATCGCTGTCCATCGCCCAGGCGATCCCCTGGCCGATGCCGCAGAAACGAGCGGAGTCGGAAGGATTTTCGCCCTGTCGGATACGCTGCAGCCAGCAGGCGATCCGCTTTTGAAAACAAACATTGATTTTCAATTCCGCTGCCGCATCAAGAATCTGATCCAGCGGTCGTCCTGCATGGATGCCGGCTCGCAGGATCTCCACCAGCCGCAGCATAGAACTCTTCCGTTCCAGTTGGCGATGCAGCGGCCAATACCACCGAATGCGATCAAATATATTTAAAAACCACCCTTTTTTGTATGCGATCCGGGTGCGGAAAAAATAATACGCCCACACGAACACGGCAAGCTCAACAACAAGACCCAGAATAAAATAGATTTCCGGATGCAGCAGGTTTCTGGAAACCGTCATTAATAACTGGGTGGATGGGGGAAGATTGGCCTTTCCGTCGCTCATGTCAGTGATGACCTCAGAAAAGGTCGGGATAATAAATATACACAAGCCCAGTACAATCGAACAAATTAATATCATAACAATGACAGGATACCATGGACTGCTGGGGCGGATTTTTCTGGTCTCATCAGACTGGTTGACCAGGTCCTTTTCCAGGGAAATCAGGATATTGGGGAGCTGATTGAGCTTTTCAGCGGATTCAATAGCCAGCAGCACCTCCGGCAGACAGCGAGGGTAACCTCGTCGGACGGCCTGAGCCAGAGAATAGCCCTGAGTCAGCCATTTTGAGGTCTGGCAGAAAATAAAGGACATCTTGTCGCTACGGCCGGCAGCAGCAGCACGCAATGCGGCAGGCAGAGGAAGATTTTGCCGCATAGCCGAACCGATAATCGATACAAATTCCAGGACATTATTATACCGGGATACGGAAAAATAATGAATCACACCGGCAATCAGCATCGCAGAAAAAATAACCCCAAAAATATTAAAACACAAGATTAACACGGTCAGTAATATGATTAATAATAAAATGGCAGCAGTCCAGCGGGCAAAAACTCTCCAGCGGGGATATCCATTCTCTTTGTCACGGACAGGACAAAAACATAAAACAATCAGGGTAAGCGGAAAAGATAACGCTGACATTGCAAACAGTGTTATTCCGCATACCACGCTGGCAAATCCCCATTCATACTCATCATAACCGATCAAACACATAATCCCGCTGATCAGAAATATGACTGAGCCTGCAAAAGAGCTGATCATTGCCCCAATCGGCCGGCGAAATGCCATACGTACAAACAGCACAACCAAGCTGATTGCAACAACGAAAACCAGAATGCTGATAATGATATCGAAAGACATATTACATCAATAAAGTAGTTATTTTGATCAAGGGCAGAAACATGGCCAATACCAGGGTACCGATAATCATACCGAGACCAACAATCATCAACGGTAAAAGCAGCGTTTGCAGGCGGGCCTGCATCCCTAAGGTTTGCTGGGCATACATCCGGCTTAATTCCATAAGGTTTTCCTTCAGGGTGTTGCGCTGGCAGCCAAGCTGAAGGGAATAGAGCAGAATATGCGGAAGCATTTGGCACAGCCCCCCCGCCTCAATAACAGGAACTCCTTTTTCAAGCTGTTCGGTCAGCCGAGTTGAATCCAGAATGACTTTTTCGCTGCCGGTGGCCTGAGCGGCAAGTCGTATCCCTTCCGGCAGCGGGCAGCCGCTGTCAACCAGCAGTCCCAGCGCCTCACAGAGCCTTGCCAGGATGCCGTTGCGATAAATACGCCCCAGGACAGGAATCGTCTGAATCAGGGTTTCTTTCACTCTTCTGCCGCCTGCCGTAGCGGACAATCCACACCAGATAAAGATAGCGCCCAATACCACGACGGCGATTCCGATCCAGATGTGGACAATATAATGCGACAGGGTCAAAATGGTCCGGGTCAGAACAGGCAGTCCGGCTCTGCCATCGGTCATGTCTGATAACACTTCGCCAAAAGTGGGAATGATGAATATAAACATAAAAGTGATGATGCATGCAGCTAGGATTAAAACTACCATGGGATAGGTAATCGATTCGATGATAATGCGACGAGTGCGCTGCACGATTTCCAGATGACGATTCAGGCAGGTCAGCATTTCGCCGAGCCTGCCGGTCCGTATGCCCGCCGTAAGCAGCATCCCGTAAAGCGGCGGAAAATAACGCTGCCGTTTCTCGATGGCCTGCTCAATAGGGACCCCGGCCTCCAGCTCACAGGCAATATCTGCCAGTAATTTTCGCATCGTCGGATTTTGGGCATCCGCCGCCAGGTTGCGAAGTCCTTTTTCCAGCGGAATGGAGGCCTTGGTTACCGAAGCCAACTGCTGATTGAAAAGCAAAAATTCGTGCAGGCCGACCGCCTTCGGAGCAGATTGGGGTTGAACTTTGGAAATGTCCTGAATGGTCAGGTTCATTCCCAGAAGCATCTGCTGTGCCTGTTCGGCATCCGCGGCCTCAATCGTGCCCCGCATCAGTCGGCTGGAATCCGTCAACACATTGTATTCAAATAATGCCATACGATTGGTTCCTTATTCAGATTGCCCGCACACCCGTCGGATTTCCGACTCGGAGGTCACCCCTTGCAGGAGATATCGCCTGCCGTCCTGCAGCAGGGTCATGTGGCCACGCTGTTTGAGCACGGCATCCAGAGTATCGATATCGGAATGCTTCAAAATAGCCTGTCGCAAATCTCCATCCATAGTCACCATCTCAGAAATAAGCAGCCGTCCATGATATCCGGTCTGCTGACATGAAGGACACCCGGCTGCTTCAAACAAACCATCCTGCTCGGCAGGTTTTTTACAGATTTCGCACAGCCTGCGGACCAGTCGTTGATTGACAACCGCACTGAGAGCAGAGGTGATTTGATACGGCTCGATACCCATTTCCAGCATCCGCACGATGGCCCCACAGCAGGTACCGCTGTGCATCGTACTCATCAGGAGGTGCCCAGTCAGGCCGGCTTCTACTGCAATCCGGGCCGTCTGTGCATCCCGTATCTCGCCCAGCATCAGCACTTCGGGGTCCTGTCGCAATAACGAACGCAGGGCCATCGGAAAATCCATCGCCCCTTGTGGAGGAATTTGAACCTGGGTGACGCCCTCAATAATTTGTTCCACCGGATCTTCCAGGGCAACGATGCTCTTTCCTGAATCGGTTTTGAGGATATGTCGCAGCAGCGCCGCCAGGGTTGTACTTTTTCCGCTTCCGGCCGGTCCCGTCAAAAGCAATAATCCCTGATTCTGTCTGGCAAAATCTTTGAGACTCGAAATAACCGCGGGCGAAAAACCGAGATGATCCAACTCCAATAAGCCCTGGTTTTGATAAAAAATTCGTATCACCGCGCGCTGACCGAATATGGTCGGAAACACCGAAAGACGCATATCGCCCACATTGACGACTTCCAAGACCCTGTTCCAATTGCCGGCCAGCTCTATTCGACCCTCCTGAGGGATATCATTGCGATAGGTCAGCAAATTACCCATCACTTTAAGTCGGGAAATGATATTATCCCGAATCGCGCCTGGAAGGACTTCGACCTGACGTAAAGTGCCGTCCTGTCTGTATTTAACAACAATCGAACTGGCCGTCGGCTCAAAATGAATATCGCTGGCCTGGCAACAAATGGCCCCGCTTATAAGTTCATCTACAATGTCGGCAGTCTCTTGTCCTTTGATTTTTTCCGCCATAGAATATCTCATTTCGCTCATATCAAGCATTTTGAACAGGTCTGTGACTTTGTACTTTCCCTCTATTCTGATATCCATTGACGGACAAATCAGATAAGTGTTACCTTGAAATTTCAAAAATTTTGCTCGTTTTTGGAAAAAATGAGGTAATATGGAAGCGGTTTGTGTGTCTCATTATGTGGAAAGGGTGGCCCAAGGGATATGGTGCAATATCAGGCTATTTAAGGGTTGACACTGGATTTCAGTCTGGCTGATGCTGTCGAAAAGAGCCAGATGTGGATATTGTCTGCCATGAAAGACCTCGGCCCATCCCTGGTGCATCTGCTGTGGCGGATTCTGGGTAACGACGAGGATGTCTGTGACGCCTATCAGGAGACTTTCTTACGGCTGGCCCATTTGCCTGACCAGCAAAAACCCGGCAATATCCGCGCTTATCTGTATCAGACAGCAACGAATATCGCATTGACGGATCTTCGCAAAAAACAAACGCACAAAAAAGCGCTTTCACATCTGGCGGATAACCAATCCAATCCGTCTCAATCCGGCGATCCCGGCAAGGAACTGGACACACAGGCACTCTGCCAGCGATTGCGTTCTGCCATGGCGCACCTGCCGGACTATCTGTCGGATGTCATCGCGCTCCATGATCTGGCGGAGTTATCGTATCAGGAAGTGGCCGAGATTCTCGGTATTCGCGTCGCAACCGTCAGGGTGTATCGCCACAAGGCGTTAATGCTCCTGGCTTCATGGTTGGACCGAAATGATAAAAATGAGGTGTGTTTATGAAGACATCGAATACAAATCCATGCAAAACCATTCGGCAGCGGCTGGTCGGTATGGTCGATTCCGTTTTAAATCGGGGGTGGGGTTCTTATTTGCGAAACCATATCGATCATTGCCCAAAATGTGCTGAACGGCTTGTAGGCTTGCAGCGTGTCGAATTTGCCTTTCTGCTGCTCAAGTCTCAGCCGCATCGCCTGGATTTACTGACCAGGGCCAATACCGCCGCATTAGGCATGCTTAAACACCAGCTTCGTTTTGCACCCAGGGCAGATATGCTCCGCACTGCCAATCCGGAACCCCACTGGACGAGTCGATACGGTCCCGGTTTTGAAAAAATACTCAATGTTGCGGCCTGTTTATTAATTATTGTATTAATTAAGTGCGGTACAACATCATTCCTGAAAGACATCCATAAAGATGGGTCGCAGATAATGCATAATTATTATGCAAAAAATCTTGGCCAGGACATTGCCGACGAATTGATTGAAACATAAGCTGATTAAACATCGAGAGTATCCATAGTATCATCTTAGCTGTTATGCCATTTACTTGTTGCATAAAATGGTCGAATCTATATAATAAACATAAATGATGCAGCAAACGAATACAATTCACGCCATTCGTATTCAGGGCTTAGCCCTGCTGCTTATCCTGCGCCCCTAAGGCGCAGGATGATAACCCCAATTCTACATACTCAATATCGTTTTATAGTTTCTACTGGAAATTTCATCCAATTTCGAGCATAATCCGCATTTTGGTTTTGCTCAATAAAATCAGGAGTCCAAAATATGTCTTCAGACCAGGTATTGATATTTGATACGACCCTACGCGATGGGGAACAGGCGCCGGGCGCCTCGATGTCGATCAGCGAAAAACTGGAGGTTGCCCAGCAATTGGCACGTCTGGGAGTCCATGTGATTGAGGCGGGGTTTCCCGTGTCATCTCCGGCCCAGTTCGACGCGACCAAGCTGGTCGCCGAACAGATTCAGGGGCCGGTGATCTGCGGTCTGGCCCGCGCGAATGAAAAAGATATCGACGCCGCAGGCAAGGCTTTGGCACCTGCAAAAAAACGACGAATTCATACGTTTATTGCGACAAGCCCGATCCACATGGAGTACAAACTCAAAAAGACGCCGGATCAGGTCTTGAAAATGGCTGTCGCGGCGGTCAAATACGCAAGACAATATACCGATAATGTCGAATTTTCACCGGAAGATGCCTGCCGAAGTGAATTGTCCTTTTTATATGAGATTTTGACGGCGGTAGTCGAAGCTGGGGCGACAACCCTGAATATTCCGGACACCGTAGGGTATGTATTGCCGTACGAATACGGACAGATTATCGCCAAGCTCAAAGAGAACGTCAAAGGCATCGAAAAAGCTGTCATAAGTACTCATTGCCACAATGACTTAGGGATGGCATCGGCCAATTCGCTGGCCGGCGTCCGCAATGGTGCCCGACAAGTCGAATGCACGATCAATGGCATTGGCGAGCGGGCAGGTAATGCTGCCATGGAAGAAATCGTCATGACAATCCATACCCGGCCGGACTTTTTCCCGAATATTACGACCGGGATCAAGACGACCGAGATTTACCGTACCAGCCAGTTGGTATCTCAAATGACTGGCTTCGTCATTCAACCAAACAAAGCCATTGTTGGGAAAAATGCCTTTGCCCACGAGTCGGGTATTCACGTTGACGGTATTCTGAAGAAACGTGAAACCTACGAGATTATGACTCCGGAAATGATTGGACTGGATGGGTCCAGAATGGTCTTGGGCAGGCACTCCGGCAGACACGGCTTTGCCGACCGGTGCAAACAGTTGGGCTTTAATCTGACCCAAGAGGAACTGGACGCTGCTTATCTGAAATTCGTCGAAATCGCCGATAAGAAAAAGGAGATTTTTGATGAAGACATTGCCGCGATTATCAGTGACGAATCGCGCGGGGTCGAACAGACGTATCAACTGGAGTATTTGCATGTAACCAGCGGTACGGGAACATTGCCGACTGCAAGCGTGAAAATTAAAACCCGGGACGGCGTAAAACTGGCGGTTGCATTGGGAGACGGGCCGGTGGATGCCGCTTATGAAGCGATCCGCGAGGCGACGGGCGAGACCCCAAAGCTGGAGAATTACACCATTCGAGCGATTACCGAAGGCAAAGAAGCCCTCGGTGAAGCAAATGTTCGCATTGCCAACGATGTCGGCCGGGTATTCATCGGTCGCGGTGTTTCAACGGATATTATTGAAGCCAGTGCAAAAGCTTATGTGGATGCACTGAATCGCATGGCGGCAGCGAAAACAATCAAACATAGCGAAACCAAAGTACATTTATAAGAAATACTAAATTCTAAATACTGCTATTTTTTTGCATTGAGTCATTAAGATTTGTTTAGATTTTAGAATTTAGTGTTTAGAATTTAACAACAAAAGTTTATTTGGGTTAGTGGAGATTTATATGGGAATGACTATAACGGAAAAGATTTTCGCCCGGGCGGGCGGGAAAAATGCGGTTCGGCCCGGCGATCTGGTAAACGCTAAAATTGACATGATCATGTGTCATGACGTGACCACGCCGCCGGCGATTTCGATGCTCAAAGAGCATGACATCGACCGCGTCTTTGACGTGGAGAAAATCGCCGTGACACCGGACCACTTTCAGCCGGCCAAGGATATTAAAAGTGCCGAGCTGCACAAACGGCTGGATACCTGGGCACGACAGAAAGGCATCAAATATTATTATCCGCTCGGCAAGGCCGGCGTCTGTCACGCCCTGCTGCCGGAACAGGGGCATATTCGTCCGGGCGAGGTGATTGTCGGCGGCGATTCGCACACCTGCACCTACGGGGCATTCGGGGCGTTTTCGACAGGTATCGGTTCAACCGACCTGGCGGCGTCTATTTCCACAGGGGAGCTCTGGTTCAAAGTGCCGGCATCGATGAAATTCGTGCTGACCGGCAAGCTCCGCACCGGCGTTTACAGCAAAGACATTATTCTGGAAGTCATTCGCCGTATCGGCACCGATGGCGCCCTGTACCGGGCAATGGAGTTTGTCGGCCCGACGATCAAAACGCTGAGTATGGAAGCCCGGATGACCATTACGAATATGGCGATCGAGGCCGGCGGCAAATGCGGCATTATCGGTTTTGACGAGATTACCAAAGAGTACCTGGACGGCAGACTCAAGGGCAAACAGGATTATACTGTGTATGAATCCGATGCGGATGCTTCGTACATTCATACCGATACGGTGGATTGTTCGACACTGGAACCCATGGTCGCATTTCCGCATCTGCCCAGCAACGGCAAGACGATCGGCGAATGCGCGGGACTGGCGATGGATCAATGTTATATCGGAAGCTGCACCAACGGACGGATTGAAGACCTGCGTGTCGCGGCGGGCATATTGAAAGGCCGCCAGGTAAAGATTCGCACGATTGTGGTCCCGGCCACGCCGGAAATCTGGAAGCAGGCGATGGATGAAGGTTTGTTCGATGTTTTCTATGCAGCCGGCTGCGTTGTCAGCGCTCCGACCTGCGGGGCATGCCTGGGTGGATTCATGGGCATCCTGGCGGCGGGCGAAAAGTGCATCAGTACCACCAACCGCAACTTTGTCGGCCGGATGGGCAGTCCGAAAAGCGAAGTGTATCTGGCAAGCCCGGCAACCGCTGCGGCCAGTGCCGTGGAAGGCAAGTTAGCGGACCCCAGAAAGTATTTATAATTTTCAGACAGGATTAACAGGATTTTAAAATCATGTAAATCTCGTCACAAAATATTCAGGAGAAGTTATGGCAAAAGCACATGTATATAAACGCGATCACGTGAACACGGATGAAATTATTCCGGCGCGGTATCTGAATACCGACGATGTGGCCGAACTGGCAAAACACTGCATGGAAGACCTTGACACAGACTTCGTTAAAAAATGCAAACCCGGCGATGTGATTGTCTGCGGCGACGACTTCGGCTGCGGCTCGAGCCGTGAGCACGCCGTCTGGTCGATTCAGGGCGCCAAGGTCGGCGCCGTCATCGCCCATTCTTTCGCCCGCATTTTTTATCGCAATTGCATCGACTGCGGTTTTTACCCGATTGAGCTGCCGGATGCGGTCAATAAAATCAAAGATGGCGATGAACTGGAAATCGATTACGAAAAAGGTTCCATCAATAACAAGACGCAGAAAAAGACGATTCAGTTTAACCCCCTGCCGGACTTTGCATTGGCAATCATCAAAGACGGCGGACTGCTGGAACATATAAAAAGGAAAAAGTAAAAGGGAAAAGGAAAAAATGACAAGTGCAAAGGAAAACGCTAATTTGCCTTTTTCCTTGTACTTTTGCCCTTTGCTCTTTGCCTTTTTCCTTATAGATAAAATGATCAACCAATCGTATCAAGAAAGGATATGAAATTTATGAAGACGTATAAAATCGCAATCATCGGCGGCGACGGCACCGGGCCGGAAGTCACAGCCGAGGCGGTGAAGGTCATGGACGCTGCGGCGGCCAAATTCGGCTTTAAGATTCAAAAGACCGTTTATGATTTCGGCGGCGAACGCTACAAACGCACCGGTGAAGTTCTGCCCAATGGCGCTATTGATGAACTGAAAAAGCATGACGCCATCCTGCTGGGTGCCATCGGTCATCCGGATGTCAAGCCCGGGATTCTCGAAAAAGGCCTGCTGCTGGGAATGCGATTTGCGTTGGATCAGTATATCAATCTGCGTCCGGTGCGTCTTCTTCCCGGCGTTGAATGCCCCATCAAGGATAAAGGCCCCAAAGAAATTGATTACGCTGTCATTCGTGAAAACTCCGGCGACATCTATACCGGCGCAGGCGGGACTATGATGAAAGGCACGCCGCAGGAAGTGGCCACACAACTGGCGGTCTATAGCCGTTTTCAGGTGGACCGCTGCCTGAAATACGCTTTTGAATACGCCCGCAAATACGGCAAAAAAACCCGCGGCGTCGGCAAGGAAAACACCCTGGCGCTCGTCGGCAAAACCAACGTACTGACCTTTCTCTACGACCTGTGGGAACGGGCATTTCATGAGATGGGCGAAAAATATTATCCGGATATCCGCCGCGATTATTATCACGTGGACGCAACTTGTATGTGGATGGTCAAAAGCCCCGAATGGTTCGATGTGCTGGTCACCGGCAACCTGTTCGGCGACATCATCACGGACCTGGGCGCCATGACTCAGGGCGGCATGGGTATCGCCGCCGGCGGTAACATTAACCCCGAAGGTGTCTCGATGTTTGAACCCATCGGCGGCAGTGCTCCCAAGTACACCGGCCAGAACGTCATCAATCCGCTGGCCGCGATTTGCGCCATGCAGATGATGCTGGAAACCCTCGGCGAAGCCAAAGCGGCCGCCAAGATTGATGAATCCGTTCGTTTTGTCACCGCCAACAGGCTCAAATCCCTGGCGGCTGGTAAAATGGGCTATTCGACCACTCAGGTCGGTGATATGGTTGCCCAACTCGTGGCCGACTAATGTCTCACCCTTGGTAAAATAGCGGGCAGGCTCCCAAGGCCTGCCTTTTTTATTTCTGGCAATCCCGGTCAGTTTCATCCATAAATCATTTTTTTCAGAAGCGCTGTAATGTCGTTGAAGGCTTCCAAGTCATATTATATAATCGTCCCCAATGACATCGTAAGGAAACGTTGACTTTTTGACAGGAGACTGTTATGAGACGCAAAAGCATCTTCATCGCATCAACTTTTATCCTTTCCCTTTTATGTTTATCCGGATTTGTCAATGCTGAAAATCTCTTGAGAAATCCTTCATTTGAAGCCGTTCGCGGCAACTCGGTACGCGGCTGGACGCAAAGCACCTGGGCAGGCACCGCGGAGTTCACAATATTCGACGGGGGACACAGCGAAGCGCGAAGTGTGATGATTGAATCCAAAGACGGCGCAGATGCGTCCTGGTCACAGACAGTCCAGGCCAATCCCTTTGGCAAATATCGCCTGACGGGCTGGATTAAAACCGAAAACATCACGCCCACAACGGGCCATGGCGTCCAGCTCAATGCACATGGTATCGATGCGGCCCGAACCCAATCCATTACCGGCACCCAGGACTGGACCCAGGTACAATGTGAATTCATGGCCGACGGCAACGACTCGCTGCAAATCAATTGCCTGTTCGGCGGCTGGGGACAAGCTACAGGCAAAGCATGGTTTGACGATATCGAACTGACCCTGCTGGAGGTCATTAAGCCGGAGTCCAAAACGGTCGGCATCGACATCCAAATCGATTCGAGTAAAACCTTTGAACCGATTTCCAAATATATCTACGGCCAGTTCATTGAACACCTTGGTCAGTGCATTTATGGTGGTATCTGGGCGGAAATGCTGGAAGACCGCAAATTCTATTTTCCAGTTCCTGCCCCCGGTAACGTCTGGCAAACCACCGGTGCCGGAGCGCGCGTACTGCGGGCTTCACCATGGAAAATTGCAGGCCCATCCGGCGTTGTCGTAATGACCACCGAAAATCCCCTGTCCGGCAAGCACAGCCCGCAGATTACCCTGAGCGGCACTCCGGCCGGCATTTATCAGGACCAACTGGCCCTGGTCAAAAGCAAAGACTATATCGGCCGAGTGGTCATGCGGGGCGAAGGGGCCGTAGGGCCGGTACAGGTCAGCCTTATCTGGGGCGATAACGACCAGGCTCGACAGACTGTGACACTCAAAAAACCCGCCAAAAATTACCAGACGTATGACTTTAAATTCACCGCCGGTGCGGATGCAAGTAATGCCCGTTTTGAAATTATGGGTTCAGGGAATGGGGCCTTTGTCATCGGAGCCATATCGCTGATGCCGGCTGATAACGTTAACGGTTTCCGCAAGGACACCCTGGAACTGCTTAAACAACTCGACTCGCCGGTCTATCGCTGGCCGGGCGGCAACTTTGTCAGCGGTTATGACTGGCGCGACGGCCTGGGCGACCGGGATCGCCGACCCACCCGAACCAACCCCGCCTGGACCGGCATTGAAACCAATGACGTCGGCATGCACGAATTCATTGAACTGTGCAAACTCATCAATACCGAACCGATGATTGCGGTCAATACCGGCTTTGGCGATGCCTATTCCGCCGCCGCGGAAGTCGAATACGCCAACGGTCTGACGGATACCCCAATGGGCAAGTGGCGCACGCAAAACGGCAGCCGCGAACCGTTCAAAGTCAAGTGGTGGTGTGTCGGCAACGAAATGTGGGGACAATGGCAGCTTGGTTATATGCAGCTTGAACATTATGTTCTCAAGCATAACTGGGTCGAAGAAATGATGCGCAAGGTGGATCCGACAATTAAGACCGTCGGCTCCGGCGATCTGGGCGGCGGCTGGACGGAAGGGATGTTGAAAAACTGCTCCGACCACATGAACCTCATCAGCGAGCACTTCTATTGTCAGACTCGCGGCGACCTGACCGCACACGTCAGTTGGATGCCGGAAATGGTCAAGAGCAAGGCCGATGCCCATCGTAAATATCGGGAAACCATCCCCGGCCTGAAAGAAAAAGACATCCGCATCGCCCTGGATGAATGGAACTATTGGTATGGCCCGCATGTCTTCGGTGAACTGGGAACGCGGTATTTCATGAAAGATGCACTCGGCATCGCCGCCGGGCTGCATGAATATTTCCGCAACTCGGATATTATTTATATGGCCAACTACGCCCAGACGGTCAATGTCATCGGCTGCATCAAGACCACCAAAACCGAAGCCTTTCTCGATTCGACGGCTATGCCGCTGATTCTGTACCGCAGGGAGTTCGGCACCATTCCGGTCAGCGTCAGCGGATGGAACGAAAAGCTGGACGTCTCAGCCGCATTGACCGAAGATCGCAAACATCTGACTATCGGTATTGTCAATGCCACGTATAATACGTATGAGGCCGTCATTGACCTGACAGGATTGAAGGCGACAGGAACAGCCAAAGGATGGATTATTTCCAATTCCAATGTGCTGGCCTATAACGACGCGGGCAAACCATTGGAGGTCAATATCGCGCCGATGCCGAAAACCGACCTCGCCGGAAAAATTTCAATTCCGCCGGTCAGCAATATCGTCTTTAAAGTCCCGGTTCAATAAACAAAAATTCAAGGGTGAAGCCGCAACGCTTCACCCTTTTTTATTGACTACGCAGCGAGCTTTCGATTTCCTGACTTGAAGAATAAGTAACGATCTCATATAATTACAGGATAAACGGAAGTTCTTTTAAAAGGAGAGGCATTTTGCCCGCAAATCTGACCCCAGATTACAAGAAAGCCGAAGACTGGTATCGCAGTGCCGCGACAGATGAGGAGAAGCTGGCCGCACTGGAGGAGATGCTCCGTGTCATCCCCAAACATAAGGGGACAGAGAGCCTCCAGGCCGACATCAAGCGAAAGATGAGCAAAATCAAAGCCTCGCTTGAATCCGGGGGCAAGAAAGGGGCTGTTAAACATGTCGATGTGTTCCATATTCCCCGCAGCGGTGCGGGACAAATTGTCCTGATCGGCATGCCCAATACCGGCAAAAGTTCCATTCTGGCCGAATTGACCAATGCCCAGGTCCATGTCGCCGATTATCCTTTTACCACCGAAAAACCTGCGCCGGGCATGATGAAATTCGAGGATGTCCCGATTCAATTGGTGGACACGCCTCCGATTACCGCGGATTTCGCTCCATCCGGATTAGTCAACACGCTCCGCAGTGCCGATATTATTGCCATGATTATTGACCTTTCCGGCGATGTACTGGAGCAGATGGATGTCTGTACGAAGTATCTGGATTCGCATAAATTATTGCCGCCGCTGGACACCGAAAAAGATGCCGAATGGGTGCATCTTGCCCGCCCGACTCTGGTTATCGCCACCAAATCCGATATCGCCCCGGACAGCACATTGGACACACTGAAAGAACTAACACCTCGGGCGTTTGAATATATTGAAATCAGCACCAAGACGGCAGCAGGTTTGGATATTTTTGCTCGACGATGTTTTGAAATTTTGAATGTAGTTCGTATCTATGCCAAAAAACCCGGCAAGGAGCCGGATATGAAAGAACCGTTTACCCTGCCGTGCGGCTCCACGGTACTGGATTTAGCCTATCACATTCATCGGCAATTGGCCGAGACACTCAAATCCGCCCGGGCATGGCACTCGGCCACAGTTCACGACGGCCAGAGCGTGCCCCGCGACCATGAATTAACCGACAAGGAAATCATCGAGTTGCATTTTGGGTCATAGTCCTATCTTGACAAATTTGATATTTCTGCTATATTTTCACCTTAGTTTCCCCCAAAATGGTCACTATAGCAGGAGTTTTCAATGAAGACTGTCCGGAAGTTGGTCGTTTTATTTGCATTTGTATTATCCCTCGCAGCATTTTCATTTGCCGACCAGGTTGATGACCTGATTATCCAGCTCAAAGATACCGACCCATTGGTCCAATGTCAGGCCATTGAACAGCTCGGCCAACTGAAGGATAAACGCGCCGTCGAGCCGCTGATTGCCCTGTTGTCATCGGATTCATCAAAGATTACAAAAACACCCGTTCAGACCAATACTTCCGTTGATCCTGTCGCTGAAAAAATCAACACGGCCAAGCGGGCCTGTGCCGGAGGAGATAAACATGCCGCCCCGACTGCGTCCACACCGCCTGCAACGCTCAAGCAGCTTATTGCGGATATACGCACGGCCAGGAATTTTATCGAAAAGCAAAACGCGGTGGAAGCCCTCGGAGCCACACGCGATAAACGCGCTGTCGAGCCGCTACTGGCGGTGCTCAAGGAAGAAGACTTTGGTCAAATGCACAGCAAGGCCATTGAGGCCCTCGGCGAAATCGGCGATCCGAAGGTTGTCCCTGCACTGCTGAAATATTTACCAACCGAATCAGAACGCAACGGCGCATCAGCAGCCGGACGCGATACCTTTACAACCAAGGCCGCTGCCGCTGCACTGGCCAAAATCGGCGATCCGCGTGCTGCAGAACCGCTCTATAAAGCTATCTTGACCGATCCATTTCTCAAACACGATGGAATCGAGTTGCTGGTTACGCTGGGCGGATATGAGGGCGTCAAATATTTGAATCTGCTGACCAAAGCGGATGATACGTTTCTTAAAAGAGACTCCCAAAAAGCCCTTGACGATCTTGGCGAAAATCATGGTCTGGACCCCCTGATTGCCCTGCTCAAAGATGCCGACCCGAAAGTCAGAGGTCTGGCGGCTGCTGCATTAACCGAAATCGGCGATAGTGCCGTTGAATCGTCGGTGCAGGACGCCCTGGCCGGCCTGAATGAACAGGACCGTAAAAATATTGAAGCAAAATTAGCTCAAACTCAACTGACTCAATCAACCGCCGAGTACGCCTCGTCCATGCAGGCCTCCGTCAAGGTCACAGCCATTGAAGCTCTCGGCCAGATTACCGACGTCAAGGCTGTACGGCCACTGCTGGCGGCATTGCGGGACAGCGACGAAAACGTCTGCAAGGCCGCCGGTAAGGCACTGGCCGCTTATCAGAGCAAGACCGTGATTCGCCCCATTGAAATGACATTGAATACCGATGACAAAACTGTTATCAAACAGGCAATTCGGGATCTTGGCTGGATTGGCTCGGATTATGCGGTCGAGTTAATTGCCAAATATACTAACGATTCTTTTGTCAACAGCGATGCCGTTGAAGCCCTTGGCAACACCGGAAACCCCAAAGCCCTTCCTTATCTGGAGCAGGCCATGGAATCGGTTTTCACGGAAGACGAAGCCATGGCAGCACTGCTTAAAATCAAGCATCCCGACACGATTAAACTGTTTATCAAGGGATTATCTGCAAAGAGCTTCGTGACCCGCCAACAAGCTGTCGAGGCACTTGGACAGTTCAACGATCCTTCTATCGTCGAGCCTTTGATCGAGCTGTTCAAGAAAAATGACCATACGGTGCAGGATAAAGTGATTCAGGTTTTGAAAAAATTCAAAGACCCGCGCATTGATTCGGCTCTTGCAGAATCCCTGGCCGATCCATTCCAGAAGGAAGAGATTCTGGCCATTCTCAAGGAACGCAACTGGCAGCCGCAGACGATTCGTGAAAAAGTCCTGTATTATTCAGCCTGCGAGGATTGGGATAAATGTGCGGAATTGGGGCCAGAAGGGGCGGATTTGCTGCTGGCCGAACTGAAAAAAAATTGCTCCAGTGGTGTCGCCAAGGCCCTCAACAAAATGGGGGAAGCGAGAGCTTATCCGGTCATGCTGGATTGTGTGAAAAAGTGGCACGGTTCAGCGGACCTTTTGGCCGGCGCGGAAAAGACCGGCTGGAAACCTCAGACCCCGGAAGAACAATTGATTGTTGCCAATCTCAAGCAGGATAAAGCCGCCCTCAAGAAACTCTGGAACGACCCGCAGGGTAAAGAGGCGTTCATGAAAGCCCTGAATTCAGATAATCTGTCAGCAGTAACAACAATCATGCATATTTCGATTGGCATGGGACTGGGCGAGATGGTCTCGCCAATGATTGGGCGTTTAAACAGTATCACAAATGAGACAACCGCGGTGAGTATCGCCAATCTGTTTCTGAGCAGCGGCAATCAAACCCTCTATTCGGCCGCAGAAAACTGGGCAACCGGCAAGGGGTATGAAATACATAAATTTGGTTTCTCCGCCGGTTCGGCCTGGGGACAATGGTAACAAATGAACAAGCCTGGCTTCAGAGAGTATAAGTTAATACAAAAACGAACAATACTGGGATAATAATTTCATGGACTGCAAAAAACAGAAAAACATGACACGCTGTACCTGTACGTATGACCCCTGTTCCAACAAGGGGGTCTGCTGCGACTGTCTGCAATATCATTTGAAGATGCGGCAACTGCCGGGCTGCTGCTTTCCGCCGGCGGTGGAAAAAACCTTTGACCGCAGCTTTGAGGCCTTTGCCAAGGCATGGAATCTGTAAATGATGGCGACAAAAGACATAAAATATACCGTCTTCAAAACCCGGACGGGCTATTTCGGTTTCTGCTGCACCGAAAAAGGTATACTGCGGACCTGCCTGCCGCTTAGAACAAAAGAGTCCGTTGAAGACTATCTTTTGGCCGGGCGTATAAATCCTGTGTTTGCCAAAACCCTCCTGTTTGACGTGCAAAAACAAAGCATCGCTTATTATGAGGGCGATTGCGTCGATTTTTCCAAAACGCCGGTTGACCTGTCCGGCCTGACTCCTTTTACCCAGAAAGTCCTTCGGGCCTGTATGAAGATAAAATACGGTCACACAAATACTTACAAACAATTAGCTGAACAGGTCGGTTCCCCAAATTCCGCCCGCGCCATCGGCGGTGTCATGGCCCGCAATCCCATCCCTTTGATTATCCCCTGCCATCGCGTATTATCGGCCAATGGCTCGTTATGCGGCTTTTCCGCTCCCGGCGGTCTAAAAACAAAAAAATGGATGCTAAGTGTAGAATCTAAAATCATTTAGAAAATTTTTTAGAAATAAATGTATAAAGCACTTGACAATTAGTATGACTCGATATACATTATGTATAGTTAATAATACATAAAAGGAGAAGCAAAATGAATCGCATACAAAAAGTATCATGGTTAATGGTGATTTCCATAAGCATCGCAGTTCTATTATCCGCAGTTACGGTGGTCGTACTTTATTATCGTTTTGGCTTTCCGAGAGCTGGAGCAGGCTTCGCATTTTTAGGTATCGCCGGCATCGGCGGGCTGGGGCCGATCATCTTTCGAAAAGACCGGAGTGCAGTCACCTGTGACGAAAGGGACAGGGCAATCAATTCCACCGCCGCCAAGGCCGGATTCGGAGTATCTTATCTGCTTTTCGGAGTGCTGTGTATGGGGTTCTGGGAGTATTATCGCTCTGAAGGGAAAGTTCCCGCGGAGATATTGCCTTTGATTTGGATGTTTGCAGGGCTGGCCTGTTTTTTTGTTCACGCCCTGACGATTCTGATTCTTTACGGACGGGACAAAACATGTCAAGGAGAACTCAAATGATCCGTTTACAAAAAAAAGCATGGTCTTCATTGATTACAATTACCATCTGCTCTCTGATCTGTCTGGTGTGTTTTTCATTCATGGTGGCTCGCAATTCCAAAGGTGCGGATTATCTTCTGATCTGCCTGGTGGTTGGCTTGCCAACCGGTATTGCCGCCATGTTTCAGGAACTGCGTTTCCAGAATCAACTGGATGAACGAGAAAAAATGCTGTATCAAAACGCCAACCAGTGGTCGATCGGAGTATTGACAGGGTATCTTCTTGTATTTTGCTTTTCTGTGTTCTTCCTGGTCGGCGGAGGGGGACAGGCGCCGGTCTGGCTGTTTCCGGGAATGCTGTTCAGCGGACTGTTTATCGCCCAGACAACACAGTCAACAATTATTCTGTTTCAATGCCGCCGGGAGCAGGACGATGCGTGAAACATTGACCAACCAAATCCGACGCCTGCGGTTCGACAACGGCGAAATGACCCAGCAGGCCCTGGCCGATAAAGTCGGCGTGACACGCCAGACGATTATTGCCATCGAACAGGGCAACTACACACCCTCTCTGACGCTGGCCATGAAGCTCGCCCGTGCATTCAACAAGACCGTGGAAGAAGTATTTCAGTTGAATTGTTCCTGATTTATCTGTACCATAACCCGGTATTTCTTATCATTATTTGAAGACAACCTATATGAATTAATACCGGGAAGGATAAGCGGGTCGTGTTTAGACAAATAGTGACTTTATCTTCGATTTGCATCCTCTTCGTCACAGGGTGTGTTTCCATACCCGTCAAAACTCCAACCCGGGATATTCGGCAGGAAGAACTTGTCGAAGATGTCCGCTTTCTGGCACAACCGGCATTCAAAGGACGCAAGGCAGGTTCCTGGGAATCCCCCGCCGTTCGACGTTTTTTAACTCAGCGCTTCACACAATATGGACTGGTTCCCTGGGCCGATTGCAGCAGTTTCGAACAGGATTGTCGCGTCGGGGTCAATGTCATCGGCGTATTGCCTGGTTCCGACCCGAATCTGCAAAAAGAAATCATCCTGGTCTCTGCCCATTATGATCACCTCGGAACACAAAAAGGAAAAATCTATCCCGGCGCCAGCGATAATGCCTCCGGGGTTGCAGCCTTGCTGGAAATCGCCGAAGGTCTGAGTCTGTCAGATGTCAAACCGAAGCGATCTATTTGTTTTGCCGCCTTTGATGCTGAAGAAATGGGCTGCCTGGGTTCGTTTGCGTTTACCTGTCGAGACGACTACGACGACTCCAAAATTGTCGCAGTTATCAACATGGACATGCTGGGCAGAAACTTACTGGATACCGTCAAAAACAGCCTGCTTCTGGTCGGCACAGAAAAGTATCCGCAGTTTGAACACCAGATTATGGATATGGGCAAACAGGCCGACCTTCAAGTTCTTCCTATCGACAGTTCCCTGGTCGGTCCTTCCAGCGATCACATCGCGTTTGTTTCAACCGCACGGCCCGTACTGATGTTCACCTGCGGCATTTATAATGATTATCATGAACCAACCGACACGGACAACAAAATCGATATCCAATTGCTCAAAAAACAAACCTCAACGATTGAACAGACCGTTTGTCTGTTGGCCAATACTGAATCCCTTGACACCCAGATTATCCTCGGCAAAGACAACCAGCAACTGAAATCGTTTTTGACTATTCTGCAGCAAATTCAGGACAATCCAGAGGTTTTCAAGCTGGACCCCAATGACATCAATCAACTGAACACGCTGATTGCCCATACCCAGACAATGGTTTCACAAAATCCATCGTCTCTGAATTCGTTTTTCTCACACAAAGACACTATGGCCGGCCTGCTCAAGCTGCTCAAAAACTTTTCCCCGGCACTGGCCCAGTACAGCCAGATGTATCTCAATATGACCCGGTACTATGCCCTGCATCTGCAGGATTATTCCGATGTGTATCGGCAGATTATTCGCCATTATCTCAAAAAAGGTGTGCCGATTATTGGCGGTGATTATGCTTTCCGGAAAGATATATCCATCACCGAGCAGGATTGGGCTGTCTGCGAAGCACAGGAGAATCAGACTATCTTCAGTGCTCTTGAACCTCATGCCGGCATCCATGCGCAACTATCAATCCTGGGGAAAAAAGGCATTTCGCTGGGGATGATTATTGATATTTATTATTGCAAAGGATCGCTGGAGCAGGTACGCGATTACCTCTTTTTGCAGGCTCTCCGGGAAGAGCCGGCGTATGTCATCGACCACTCGCCGGTTCTCGCCGCAGAATATCCGGATTCATCCAAAATAGGCTATGTAAATGCAAAGGCCCAGCAATGGCTCGATATTCTCAGAGCATTCCATCAGCAATATCCCGGCGGGAATACAAATCCGCTGCTGTATCAGGACCTTCGGCCGCAAGGCCCTCAATTCAATGACTGGCTTTTATCTTCCATGAAAAATACCCATCCGCAGATTGCCAAAGCCGCCATGGCCGTCGCCATACAGATCGCCGGCCAGCCTGCTGAAAAACAAATAAGACAAATCCTGACCAATCCTTCGATGGATATCACCGTCCGTGAATTCGCCCTGAATACCCTAGCCAAGAAACACAAAAAAGACAATCTGTTATGTCTGACAGAGGTGCTGGCCGATGAAACCCCCTGCCCGGTTGAAAAAACACAAATCCTCGAAAATGAGTATCCCCTGAAAGAGCACCCACTGGTGGCAATGTTCCTGCCGTCATTTAAAGAGGCTGTTGACAAACAAAAAACCAAAACACTCGGCCAGATCGCCGCTGAGCAATTGCATGAAATAACCAAAAAGAAATACGGCACAGACAAGCAGGCCTGGCAGCGGTGGATTGATAAACATTATCCATAAGCCCCGACAAAAAAAGCCGCTTTTGAGGGCGGCTTTTTTATGGACATGCAGTATTAACATTACTGACAGGTTGGTCCGCAGGTATTATCCAGCCAGCGTTCCGCAACCCGGGCAAAGTCAATCATATTGACTGTGCCGTCGTGATTGACATCCGCCCCGCCGCACCAGGCACACTGGCCGACATTGACATAGTAATGGTCATTAAACTGGCTCCAGTACAAATAGTTATAGCCATCTGTAATCCGCGAGTACACATCCAGCCGGAATTGGTAAGCACAAGTCACCCAGGGTGCCAGAATCGAGGCGACAACGGCATCCTCAGAATTGAATGTCTCGTGGCTCACTCCATGCCACTTCGGCGGCACTGCTCCCGGCCCGGGGTAAGACTGATACACAATATTCCCCAGATTTTTGTTAGTTCCGTATAACGCGTGAAGTGCAAAACTGTGCAAGTAGCCATCCGGATGACGGGCAGTGATCTCAAATTGTACATTTTCCGTGTTATCCGCCAGATCAATCATGCCGCATTCGACAATCTCCTGACCATCTTCATCTCGCACTGCATGAATCTCAGCCTCAACTGGAGTGTTATTGATAATCACAATGAAATGATCCTGGGTGTTGTCGGGCAATGTCAGTTTCTCATACCTGGAATTATAAGCCTCATAAAAGACCGTATACTTGCCGCTGGCCCAGCTTCCGGTATGCCAGATAATCCGCAAATCACGATGAGCCCAATACCCCTCTTCGGTCAGCATATAGAATCCTTCCAAACCGGTTGAACTTTGAGTGAATGGACCGCAATTGTATTTTTGTGCCTTCACAGTTCCATCGGCTTGGATGGTATAATAGGTTTTGACAAGCGAATCCGTCAAAGGCACCGCACTGGCAATGGACGGCGGTTTCACGCCGGGCCACTTGGCAACAAGGATGCGATAGTAATAGACGCTGGTATCGAGCGGCCCGAACAGGCCCTGTATCCACAAATTTCCACCGAATGGAGAATCCGTATATTGCGGAATACTCAGTTCGGAGGCTGTGCCCGCGGACACATTGGCCAGCCCCTGATCATCGCCGGCCTGTGTAATTTCATCGACGGGAATCTTACCGACAGCCGTGAAGATAAATCCGGACATTAAAGAGTTATAAACCGGCCCCGTATTGCCGCCGGGCCCTCCCGTCCAGCCCATATCATTACGGCTCCCGTCAACATCATCATACAAATCATCGGGGTCTCCCGCATCAATACAGGGCGACGGCACATCACCATCCAGATAATAGTGGGAGGTCTCGACAAATGCCGGATCTTCACTGATATCACCCGGCCCCGGCGCCGCCACACCACCGGATTGGCTGCTATAATTATCCCAGGCGTTGTCCCATACATCGTTGTATGAAATAATTGGTACAGAATTATAGATAGCACTGATCCCAAATCCACCGTTGCCGGCAATAATGTTGTTTTTGATGATTACATGAGCTTCCTGATAACACCAGACACCATCTTCATCATTACTGACTATCGTGTTATTAATAATTTTAGCTCCCGCGGAGTCGGGCCAGGCCATATAAATACCGACTTCGTTATTGCGGATCAGGTTATTGGTAATCAGCGGTGTCGAGTTTAAACACACAATGCCATAATCCACATGACCATTGGCTGAATCCCCGTTACTTTCAATAACATTGTTCCGGATCGTAGCGCTGGAGTTATCCCAGATCAGAATACCATCTTCATTACCGATAACCCAGCAGTTGCTCACAATAAGTGAGCCGCCGTCAATATTGATGCCATAATCATTCGGTGCCCCATAAATAGCCAGACCATCAATTTGTGCATTGGTTACATTCGTTGCAGTGACCACGGTCCCGCTATTGCCGCCATAGAGCCAGGTGGTTTCATAACCTTCGCCTAGAATCTTGACTCCGCTTTTCAGCGTAATCGTCTCTGGATAATACCCGGTTTTAACGACAATCGTATCGCCGGAACTTGCGGCATCAATCGCATCCTGGATGTAGCGATAATCGCGGGGCAGGTTATCATCCACAATCCAGACCGCCGCCAAAAGCGACACCGAAAAAACGGAAAACAAGAGAACCATTGACAAGACATGCGTTTTCATGTTCTGTACCTCCATTAAATAAATTTTCATCTTAAAAATCCATCCTTGGTGTGAGGGACAAAGATGATATTATGCAAACTCAATTGTTTGGCTGTAGTCTTTTTAGAAGTCCGTTATCAAATCCCATCTGCCGCTTCTGAATACAGATATCAGAGATGGCTTGTCTGATCGAGAGGAAAAACGAGGTGTTATGAAATTACATTGAGCGATGCTATCTAGAAACAACGATCCGGAAAGAACACGACACAAAATCATCGCTTCCGGTATAATCCGAATTTAATTAAAGACAAGAATAATCTCTTTGTCATCACTTCCTCTCCTTTCATAAAAGAATGGCTATCATCCCTCTGCATAGATAACAGTGTGAAGATTTACAGATGAAATGTCAATCAGGAATAGTACTGATATGAATACTCAAATGAAATACAAGACACATTATCTATAGAAAAGACAGTTCTGGATTATTGCCACAACCTGCTCAATAATCCAAGCACGGCCGCACCCAGAATCAGCCAGGTGGAGTTGATTTTATACCGAATTAATAGCACAAACGAAATACCGGCGACAATCAGCGACTGCACATCAAACAGAAACTGCCGACCCAACTGCAATGTGACTGCCGCCATCAGGCCCAGCGAGGCCACTGTTACACCATCCAATAAGGCCCCCGCCCAGCGGGAACTCCGCAGCTTCGGGATCAATGGATTGCTGATAGCGACAAAGAAAAACGACGGCAGGAAGATGCCCAGCGTCGCCAGAATCGCCCCCTTGACACCGCCCAGCACATAACCAATAAACGTGGCCGTGGTGAACAGCGGGCCGGGTGTCACCTGTCCAATCGCAATCGCATCCATAAGCTGCTGGCTGGATAGCCACCCAAGCCGATCCACAAAATCAGACTGCAGAAACGCCAGCAGAACATAGCCGCTGCCATACCAGACCGAACCAATCTTCAAAAATGTCAGGAAAAGCACTGAAAATTGAAACGGTACTGCCCCCACCGCAGGCAGGCTCAATCCCAGCAAAGGAACAAAACCCCTGACGGTATTGCCGCCCCGCCAAAGGTTCCTGCCGAACATAATAACCGCACCGCCGGCAAACAGCAGCAGAATCTCATTGATTCCCATAAAATAAAGGACAATCACACCCGCACCCACGATTGCGGTCAGTGCATCCTTAACCGCCTTTCGCCCCAGCAGCCATAGGGCCTGTGCGATGATTATCAGGATGACGGGTTTGACCCCATATAAGATACTGCCGATTTGCGGCAGGGATTCATACCGCACATAGATCCAGGCCAAAGCCGTGACAATCAGTATCGCCGGCAGGGCAAAGCATACGCCCCCGACAATCAACCCCGCCCATCCGGCCCGGACAAAACCAATATGAATGGCCATTTCCGTGGAGTTGGGACCGGGGATAAACTGGGTGGCCCCCAGCAGATTGAGATAGTGCTCATCATCCAGCCATTTCCGGCGTTTGACGACTTCATCATGCATCATGGCGATATGCGCCGCCGGCCCGCCAAAAGCTGTTAGCCCCAGCCGCAAAAATAATACAGCAACCTCCAGAACCCGCCGCGATAATGGAAGACCATCACCCCGACAAGCCTGCCCACCGGTCATCGAAGAATTATTTTTGATGGACATGTTGGGAGCATCCATAACACAATCCATAGAAAAAGACTTCGTGGTCTTCCACCGTCATCCCGGCCGAGGTAACATGCTCATCATTAATGCCGCAGCCGGGCAATTCAAACACCGAATCGCATTTGCGGCAGTAAAAATGATGATGGTGCTCCTTGCCGGATCGTTCGTACATCGTCCCGGCCAGCGGATGGGTGATTTTTAACAGCCAGCCCTGCTCCACCAGCCGCTTGATATTGCGATAAACCGTTGCCTGGTCGATACTTGGAATAACCGCCTTTGCTTTTTGCAGAATCTCCCCGATACGCAACGGCTGCGGACAGGTCATAAACACCTGCACAATCGCCTGCCTTTGAGGAGTATTTTTGTCCGTTTTATTCGCCATACCATGATATATACAAAAATAGCCCTTGACATGCAAGTGCAAAAGCATTATCATTTGCAAATAGATTCGCATTTATATCATATAATTCCTTGGAGTTCCTTATGAAAAAGGTAATCTGGATTTTCTTGTTCGGAATAGCTATTTATCTATGCCTGCCCTGCTGCTCAAGCTGCAAACAAAACACCCCACCAACTCCCGGCAAACTTCAGGTCGTAACCACACTGTTTCCGCTGTATGATTTTGCAAAACAGATCGCCGGCGACAAAGCGGAAGTCTCTCTGCTGCTGCCCCCCGGAGTGGAATCACACTCCTTCGAACCCCGCCCCGGCGACATCGTCCGCATCAGCAAGGCCGATGTGTTCATCTATACCGGCCCGCTGATGGAACCCTGGGCCCAAGATATCCTCAAAGGTGTTGTGAATAAAGAACTTCTGGTTATTAACGCAAGTGATAAAATTGAATTGGCCGAAGAAGCCGATCAACATCATGACGAGAATGAGCCTGCCGATCACGATCATGAACATAGCGGACAGGACCCACATATCTGGGTTGACCCAGTTCTTGCACAACAGATAGTCAGCACCATCGCCGATGGATTTGCGACCAAAGACCCCGCCAATAAAGATTATTATCTTGCCAACGCCAAAACCTATACCGAAAAACTGGCGGCCCTGGATACCCAAATCCGTACTACACTCGAAAAATGCAGCAAGAAAACCATCGTTTACGGCGGCCATTTCGCCTTTGGTTATTTTTCAAAGCGTTACGGCCTCGACCATCTGTCACCTTATGCAGGCTTTTCGCCAAATGCCGAACCCACCCCCAGGAAAATCACGGAAATGATCGACACGCTCAAAAAAGCCGACACGTCCTACATTTATTACGAAGAACTACTGGAGCCTCGCGTCGCCAGAATCATCGCCGAAGGGGCCGGCGCCAAACTCCTGCTGCTGCATGGTGCCCATAATATATCTAAAGAAGAGCTTGACAAAGGTGTGACTTATCTGGACATTATGGAAAGCAACCTCGAACGACTCAAACTCGGCCTTGGATATCAGGACTAAAAGTGTCCGCGACCGCAAACTGAAAGGTTGTGATCTATCCGGATGAATCTTATCGAAATCAAAAACGTCTGTGTCCGTTACGGCCCGATTGAAGCCCTGTGCAGCATCAGTCTGGCCATCTCCTCCGGCGATTACGTCGCAATCATCGGACCCAACGGCTCAGGTAAATCCACGTTGTTCAAGGCCATCCTGAACCTCCTGCCGCTGACGGAAGGCTCTATTTCCCTGTACGGTACGGATGCCCGCCGATTTACCCAATGGAATAAAATCGGCTATGTCCCGCAGGTTTCACGCAATCTGCACAAAGGTTTTCCCGCCACGGTCCGTGAAATCGTCGCCTCCGGGATACTTTCGGCCAAGTCCTTTCCGCGTATGATTTTCCGAAAAGACTACACCAAAGTCGTCAAGGCCATGGAAACCGTCGGCGTATGCGACCTGTCCGAACGGCTGATTGGCGAATTATCCGGCGGCCAGCAGCAGCGTGTGTATCTGGCCCGTGCCATGGTCAACGATCCCGATTTGCTCCTGCTGGATGAACCCACCGCCGCCATCGACCCGGCCACCCGCGAACAGTTTTATAAAACACTGCGTGAAATCAACGCTCAATTCGGAAAAACCATCGTCCTGATTTCCCACGATGCCAGCCACATCGGCCATTTCGCCACCAAACTGGCCTACCTGGATAAACACCTGGTCTTCTTCGGCGGGTTTGACCAGTTTTGTGCATCCCCCGAGATGACTCGGTATTTCGGCCCCCATGCTCAGCACCTCATTTGCGGCCAGCATTGCCCGATGAAGGAGAAACAATGAACACGATTCTGGAAGCCCTTCAATATCCCTTTA
>JBDKVE010000196.1:0-1730 GCA_039679345.1 Anaerohalosphaeraceae bacterium | reverse complement strand
CGCAATACTGGTCGCGAGCCTATATTACCGATGTCACGACCAATCTCTATCACAATCACGGTCTGTTCCCTTCGCCTGTCGTGCGCCGCGTGTATGAAAACAAGCCTGCCGGCTGGCTGCCGACGATGGATGATGATACCGGTGCGATGTCGAGCCATTTTGTCTTTTCGGCCCTGGGGCTTTATCCGGCCTGCATGGGGGATTCCTATTATGTGATTGGGTCGCCGCTGTTTCCGGAGGCTGCGCTGCATCTTGCCCATGGCAAGACGTTTGTGATTCGAGCCAATCATTCCACCCTTGCCAACCGGTATATTCAATCAGCCAAACTGAACGGCAAGCCGTACGACAAGACCTGGATTGATTTTAAAACGATTCAGGCCGGAGGTGTTCTGGAATTTGAGATGAGCGATCAGCCCAATCCCGAGTGGGGCAAGGCCCCCGGCTCGATGCCGCCTTCGTTGTCGTCTGCAGATAAGCAGGCGGCAAAATAATACCGGAAAACTGCAGGCGAGCTCCTCTTCTGTGGTTTTTGGGTAGGCGGTAGACAAATGTTTTGTGGGGGGGTATAGTATGCGGGTGGTCTGGGCGGCCGGGTGCGTGGTTGTCTGGCCGGGCCGGGTTGTGAGTAGGCAAGAAATTGGAGAATGATTATGGCCAATGTGATATTACAGACGCAGATACCGAATACCAACGTGCGGCGGGGGAAGGTGCGGGATGTGTATGACCTGGGCGACAAGATGCTGCTGGCGGCATCGGATCGGCTCAGCGCCTTCGATGTGATTATGAAGACGGGCATTCCGCTTAAGGGGCAGGTGCTGACGCAGATATCGAAGTTCTGGTTTAGGTTTCTGGCGGGTGTGGTGGAAAACCATCTGCTGTCCGACGACCCGAAGCAGTATCCGTCGCCGTTCTGTAATTATGCCGACCAACTGGCGGGGCGGTCGATGCTGGTGAAAAAAACGCGGGTGCTGCCGGTGGAGTGTATCGTGCGCGGGTATATCACAGGGTCGGGCTGGAAGGAATATCAGAAACAGGGGACGGTTTGCGGGATTGAGCTGCCGGCCGGACTGCGGCAGTGCGATAAGCTGCCGGAGCCGATTTTCACACCCTCGACCAAGGCCGAGCAGGGGCAGCACGACGAAAATATCAGCTTTGAGGAAACGGTTGAGATTTTGGGACGCAAAAAGGCCGAGTATGTCCGCGATAAGAGCATTGAGGTTTTTGAGAAGGCCAGCGAATACGCGGAATCCAAGGGAATTATCCTGGCGGATACGAAGTTTGAATGGGGGGAAATCGATGGGCGGATTATCCTGATTGATGAGGTTTTGACGCCGGATTCATCGCGGTTCTGGCCTGCGGATAAATACAAACCGGGTCGTGATCAGGAAAGCTTCGATAAGCAGTTTGTGCGGAATTACCTGGAAGACATCAAGTTTGATAAATCCGGCCCGGGGGTAGAGCTGCCGGATGATATTGTCGCCAAGACCGGTGCCAAGTATATCGAATGCTATGAGCGGCTGACGGGTAAGAAGTTCGCGGTTTAAGACCGGAAAGCTGTTATGGGTGCACAGTCTGTGGATTGTCCAGCGGTCATTGAGCTATCCAATATTCATTTCATCCGGCAGGATAAGACGATTCTGGCGGGGATTGACTGGCGGATTGCGCCGGGGGAGCATTGGGCGGTCATGGGGGCCAATGGCTCGGGCAAGACGACGCTGCTGAAGATTATC
>JBDKVE010000195.1:0-8741 GCA_039679345.1 Anaerohalosphaeraceae bacterium | reverse complement strand
TGGCAACTTCAGTTCAGCTTTTATACTCTTGGCTCTATAGATTTGAGAAAGAACAAAATTATTCGTAACTAAAAAAGTGTAAATGATGTACCCGGTCTAAAGTGTAAACGATGTTTCAGTTGCACAGTGGATCGGCAAATGGTTGCAGGTGTATGTTGTAGCCGTATTATAATTACCACTGCAATACATGATTACCATTGCTTTTAACTTTCGCCCTATGTTAATATTAATATACATTTTATTTTCATTTCTTTAAATGAGGTCATGGATTTATTTTATTTATTTGCGAAGGGAGATGGCAATGAAAAAATTGTTTGTGATATTGGTGGCAATGTCGCTTTTGGCGATTATGGCTTGCAGTTCGGGTGGGTCGGGTGATTCAGGCGATGGCGGAGGCACGACTCAAGGAGGTGTATACTTGAAAACAGCTGCGGGCACTCCCACAGGGGTGCCGGCTAGCGCCACTATTGGTCCCGCGGGTGGCAGCTTAGATTCAGCGGACGGCCGAATTACGCTCACCGTGCCGGCGAACGCGGTGGCTAAAGATACAACATTTACAATCACTCCCATTAGCAACCCAGCGGACAATGCACTGGCAACCTATCGGTTAGAACCCGATGGGGCAACTTTCTCCAAACCGGTGACACTCCTCTTCAAAGTGCCGGAAGCTGGCGTGTCATTCTCAGGCATCGAAGTATTGGCTATCGCATGCCACCAGGCGGACGGTTCCTGGTTATTTCTTTCCGATACCATGGACTCGACAAATAAGACAATAAGCATTGAGACGAATCATTTCACTGCTTACTCCCTGCTAGCCGGATTCCAACTCAAGCCTCACTATGCTTTCGTAGATGTGGATAAGACAGTGAGTTTGCAAGTCACGGCGTGCACAGATCCAGAAAATTTCAACAACATCACGGGGGTATCTTTACAAAATACGAAAGCCGGTTTTGTGTTTAGAGGTAATAACGATGTACATGCATATGAATGCCGCCAGGTCTTTTATAAAGGGGCCAGCTCAGCCGAATGGCAGGTTAACAGCATTGCTAACGGAAATTCTACGTTCGGCACCTTGTCTCCATCAGATTTCTCCGCTACATTCACAGCACCGCACAAGAAACCGAATCCCGAGACAGTCCAGGTAAGCACAAGATTCACGGATTCTTGGCTCTCCAAACGATACTCGGAAAAGGTGTTGCTGGTTTCACAAATCGAGATTGGTGAGTCAGTATCCTACTCAGGCACTTTCACTGTTACGGTCAACAATTCCGGCGGGCCAAGTAGTTGGACCGCAAAGGGGTCGGATGTTACCTGGACGCCGGACCCGGATCATCAAGGAGAATACATCGTCAAAGGGTATGTTACTCCAGACGCAACAACTTATACGGTTAATGACGCAACATGCACTTTGACTGAAACAAAGAAGCCATTCGAATTTGATTCTGGTAACATCATGACTGTGGCCGCCGATAAACACACAATTTATTGGGCAATAATCCAGCCTGATAAGTATCCCATGAATTGGGCAGCTAGATGCTGTAACACCAAAGGCGAATGTAATACTGGCCAATTTCTTAGGTTTGAGTGGTCCTCGGCGTGTGGTTCCAATTGGGCAATATTGGATGAGACCGTTTTTCCGAATACGCTTCAAGGTTCTTGGAAGTCTGGATGCCTTGGCATACCTAATGAGCCTTCTGCCACTGTATCCTGGACATTCAATAAACAGTGATTGATGTTTTATGCTGATGCGAGACGCGCAGACAGAGGTAGGTCTGCGCGTCTCGCGGAAAGCGAATATCCGACATTGGCTTTTGTTACTATCTGTATATGAAAGGCCTATTAACCCAAGTCCATTCGTACGAATATTATCTTGACATACAAAAAAACCTCCCCGTATATTTCCTGTACAAAAAACAAGTTCTTATCAATAAATGTCCAACACTGGAGTAGAATTCGGAAAGCGGATTGTGACTGATGCAATCGTCAGCTGCGTACTTTGACTGTTTTTGAATGAGGCATGGTAATGAAATTCCAATGTGCGGTTATTGCGTTCCTGATACTTGTTGCATTTGGTGCTGGCAGTGCCGAAGAGCGGAAAACGCCTCCCATACAAGGTTTGGCGCAAGCCGGCCTGATCCTGCAATCCGATCTTCTGGCGGCCGATCCGCTGGACTCAAACAACCGCTCGCTGAAATTGGACGGCATCTTTTATGAGACCGCACAGGGGCGGGTGATGCTGCCGGCAAAATTCATGGAAGACAAGGGCAGTGTTGCGGCAAGGCGTTGGGAAGCGCAAACAAAAATGACCGATGGCCGAATCGTCACGATAACGGCAACGCCGGAGGGGAATGATTTTTCCATCCGGATGAGCGCTGAGCCCAATGCGGATATCCTCAAATGGGGCCTTGCCGTTTCCGCCAATGAGAATGAATATTACACGGGATTGATGGAACGGGTTGTTGATGGCCATCAGGAGGCTTCCTGGAGGCCGGGGCTGCAGGCGGCGATGGACTTGCGTGGTCAAAAGGTCGACATGATTGTTAAACCGACAACATCCGTTTATGCGCCCTTCTATCTTTCCTCGAGAGGTTACGCCTGTTTTATCAAAGGGACCTGGCCCGGCACTTTTGATTTTTGCGTGGAAGATCCGCAACGGGTAAAAATCCAATTCGAAGGGCCTGTTCTTGAGCTCAAGATCTATGTTGCGGACAATCCGGGCAGACTGACGGCTGCGCATGCACTGGACGCAGGGCCGCCCTTGTTGCCTCCCAGATGGATGTATCTGCCGTTGCGCTGGCGGGACGAGCATTCGCATCTGGCGCGATACTACGATGGCACGCCCGTCACCGGCCCGTTCAACTCCCAGGTGATGGAGGATGTGCTGATGATGAAGGCGTTTGCCATCCCCTGCGGCGTTTATTGGGTGGATCGTCCCTGGGGGCCCGGCCGTATGGGATACGATGATTTCGAGATCGATCCGAAGCGCTTGCCGAACTTTGCTGAAATGGTCCGCTGGCTGAACAGTCAACAGATGCAGATGCTCCTGTGGATCGCCCCATTTTTCCAGGGCAAAATGGAGATAGAAGCTTTGGCCAAAGGCTACAATCTGGCCGGCCAGTCCCGTCAACCCAACAACTACCCGATGGTCGATTTTACCAATCCTGCCGCCAAAGCCTATTGGCAAGAAGGTGTTGCCAAATTGCTGAAGCTGGGCGTCGCGGCATTCAAATTGGATCGCGGCGAGGCAAATATTCCAGAAAGTGGACCCTACAAAGTTTTTGACGGACACTCAATCCGTGAAAACCGCAATGCGTACCCGGCAATGTTTGTTCGGGCGGCTTATGATATTGCCGGGAAATACCGCGGCGACGATTTTTTCCTGATGCCGAGAGGCGCCTATACCGGCAGTTCGCCCTTCGGCGTGTTTTGGGGAGGTGATATCAGCGGCGCCCAGGAAGGATTGCGGGCTTCCATCATCGCGGTGCAGCGGGCAGCCGTGATGGGATATCCAAACTGGGGTTCGGATACGTGCGGCTATAAACAGAAGCTGATGGAACAGGAAGTGTGTGCGCGCTGGCTGGCATTCTCCTGTTTTACACCCATCATGGAAGTCGGGCCAACGCGAAACCTGGCCTTCTGGAGCCTGCCCCGCACGCCCAGCTATGATGTTGAGCTGATCGCCATCTGGCGCCTGTATGCGCGTTTGCACACCCGCCTGGCCGACTATAGCTAAAGGCAGGCGCAGGAAGCGCACCGCAGTGGCATGCCCATCGTTCGGCCTCTGTTTTTTGCCGATCCGAAAGCGCCTGCCGCGTGGAAGAACTGGCAGACCTATCTGTACGGGCCGGATCTCTTGGTAGCGCCCATCTGGGAAAAGGGGAAGTGCACCCAGGAGGTCTATCTTCCTTCAGGCAGCAAATGGCGCGATGCCTGGAACGCTGACCGCATCTATCCCGGGGGGCAGACGGTCACCGTGCAGGCGGAATTGCACCAGATTCCCCTGTTCGTTCGCCTGGACGCCAACCTCCAACTCGGAGACCTGAATGCCGAATATCGGGAATCGCTCGCCATTGCACAACAAAAGCCTGATCTCCAACGCCTCGACGCCGAGCTTAAGGCATGGTACGAAAAACAGAGAAGTGAGCGGCCGGCCCCGAATCAAGGTGCGCCCTGATTATGCCTGAAAATAGACGCCGCCACTGGTAATGCCCGTGAAATACCTCTTATTTCCCTATCGCGGGCCTTTATCTCGGCAGACAGCCATGACTGTTTGTCCTTAATCGGCGGCAGCTCGGGATTTTTATCCACAACAGCAACAGTACAGTTTATATAGACCTTGGGCTTTTCCTCGGGATTATCGGCTGTAAAAAACCTCGGCAATACCTTAAGAATCAAAGATTTTCCGCTGCTTACTGCGGAAAGTTTCAATAATTATTGACAACGTCTATACTTTTGGATTATTTTTCTCCCAAATTCAAAAAATCAAATTAACTTAAGTTTTTATTAATATCGATTAATTAAGGAGCAAGACTATGCAGATTACTGTCCATTCTGTTTTCCGTTCATTTGTCCTGGCCATTTCATTACTGCTGCTGTGTTGCGGTGGCAGTGGCAGTGGCGGTAGCGGTGGCGATTCAGACCCAGGATCGGGCTATACATCTACCGGCACAGCCCTGGGCATCAATGCCAATAACACGGTCGAGAAGAATGCCGGAACCTGGTGGGCCAACATTAATACATCTGCCAAATCGCTGCAGAGTGGACAATTGCTTCCGGTCACTGTTGACCTGCTGTTGGGCGACGGTGTGCTGGACGCGCTGGTCAGGCAAAACAATAAGCTCGACTGTGTGGTGATGCTGCTGACCGCTGAGCGGATGTTCGACGGCAACGGCTGGCAGCATCGCGGATCCGATGAAGGCATGTCGACCATCCTGACCCCGACCGGCCTGCCTGTTTTTGGGGGAAACCAGGGCGCCATCAGCCCCCGATTCAACAAGTACCCTTTCCGCACACCTGTCGATGAATTGGTTGAACTGCCGCTTCCATCAACATCAGGCCGACAATCCGTCAAATTCCAGGTCACTGCCAGAGTCATGCAGAATCTGCCACCCGGTCTGTATCGGCTGCGCGCTAATTTTGGTGTCCGGGCCAATTACAGCAGCAAATCCAACCCGAATAATTTTTACTATTATGACCTGCACTACAGCAATATCACCCGCCATCCTTTCCATGATGGCTCATATGCCTTTTCGTCACCCCTGCTCCCGGCCAGCGGCAAAGATGCTTCAGGCAAGAGCATAAACGCTAACACCATCCAGGCGCGGATTCCGTGGATTATCCTGTATGGTTACAACTCCAATGGCTACTCGGGTGTAGTTGCTAATGAAGACAGCAGCCGCTTTGCCCTGGGGCAGTTCAGCATCATCCAGGACGAAGTAGTCCTGCCCCTCGTCAGCACAGGCGGGTGGACATACACATACAACCTGGAACCCACTTTTCCATTTGAATATACATCTTTTTACACACGCGAGAATATCGACTGGGACTGGAGCAAGGGCGAGATGAGCCTGGAGATCACCAATCCGGATGGCACAATGACCTCGCAACCGGCCACACCAATCGTCGCCAAATCAGCCAGCAGAATGGGACCAACCACCAAAAATTCCGCGTTCACCGCTTGGAAGCCGCCAATGTATGGCAAATACACGGTCAAGCTCTCAGGCTGGATGCAGGACAAGAACGGGCGTCGGTATGAAGGTGGAGGAAGCTACAAGTTCTGGATCGCGAGGCGTTTGACCATGGCCACTGCCACGTTCCAGGGCATGGCCTATCCGGTCGGTTACGCGTATGGCCGTGACATCAGCTTCTCGCCACCCCTACCGGCTGATGTTGAAATCACTGCCACTCTTTATCCGAACTCTGATCCTGCTCAAGCCATTGTGGTCACAAGCAACGGAACGGCGACTGCCGGAGGGGTCTTTGGCGTAACTCAGGGGATGAAACAGTTGCCGCTCAGTGCGCCCGGAGAATACTCCGGCAAAGTCTTTGCAAAATACACGGACAAGAGTGGCGATCTCTGGATTTGTGTCATGCGCCATGCCGGGGTGGTCTATCCAATTGATTCCAGTATTGTGGCGCGCGGCAAGAAACTGAGGCTTAACAATGTCTATGTTGACCGCGGCGATACCAATTCCGAGGGCTACTATATAAGCCCAACCGACTACAAAATGCCCCACATCAATTTCCCCTACAACCCGGGTGACCTGCTGCTGATAGCCAGCGAAAACCAGGGTTACAACAAGATCGTACCGGTGCTGATCTATGAAAACAAGGGCGCAGGCAGCACATGGGACAGTACACTCGACACCGTCGGACAGACGAATCTTTACATGCAGACATCAAACGGCCTCTCGCCGCACATGTTTCCGGAGTATATCACCGCTAGGCAGTATTACTATGCGGCAGCACCGCGGCCCGGCTTCATGTCACGCTTTCTGGTCGCCGACAGTGCGGTACGCGCACCATACTGGCCAACCAGCCCGAATGATTTCGGCTCACAAGCCGGATCGAGCCACAATGGAGACCAACCCGGTGACCTATATCGCTTTATCGGCGGCATTGTCCGACAGGAAGCCGGCAATACTCCCACCTATGCCGGCTATATTGCCTCCGGCGCCATCCTGCCCAAGGGCACAAACAACAACCGCATCGTTGCAGCGGGCACCGCCGACATCATCGGCTCTAAAGGGGAAAAGGCCCGGTTCTTCCTCACCCCGGGATTCCGCCCCGGAATGGCCTATCCGCTGGGGACAACCTGGAGGCCGGCGCTGCAGATCGATCCCCTGCTGCCGGTAAATATCTCGCTGACACTGACCTATCCGGACGGAACTACCATAAAAACGGACAGCGGCACCGCCGCGTCTGATGGTAGCTGGGCCGGGCAGACACAAACACTGAATCAGCCGGGTGTCTACCGATGTCAAGTCAGCGCAAACTGGAGCGGTTATACAGGCACCATTCCCGGTCTGCCCGCAGAAGGTGGTGAATTCTATGTAATAGGGGGCACAAAACCTGTCGGTGCACAGGGGCTGATCGTCGATCGCTCCAAGGAATCAGTGTTCTCACTTTCTACCCAACTTAAGATCGAAGGCCGCTCGACCGGCGCCGCTGTGCATTACGCGCTAATCATGCCTGGCGCTGTGATTGCACAGGGTACCGCCAACGTCGTTGACGGCAAGTTCGCGATCATCCTTGATCCAGGGGAAATCAATCGAACCACCCCGATCTATGACCTGATCAACTATGTATCCGGCCTGCTATGGGGCAGCCAGCCGTCAAATGATCAGTGGATGACCACCCGCAAGATCCTGCACCTATCCCTGTTCTCGAAAGAAAAGCACACAGATGGAACAGAATATTGGGATTTTCATCGGGTCATCGCCCGCGGGACAACCGTGCTGTCGGTGAAATAGCGCCTAATAAAAAAACGAAGTACCGACCTCAAACTGACGGGGATAGGCATCTGCTCAATTCAATTATGTATGATTAGAAGTTGAGGAACTTGATCTTTAAGAAGAAAGTTAAAAAGTTAAGAGCGTCCCTGTACTGCTTTCTTTCATATTGACGGGTTATCGATCTTATCCTATACTGAACCGCTAGAATTTAAAAGGGGGTCTTGTCATGGATGTTAATGCCGGAAAAGCTTCAAAATCGCGGATTGCTGTATCGGTCATGGGAGTCTTGTTGGCGCTGGTAGTCGGCATGATCATTTATACGTGGATAACGCTAAGCTGGAGTTATTCCAAGGGTGAACGGACCGGTTATGTCCAGAAACTGTCAAAGACCGGCTGGTTTTGCAAAACCTGGGAGGGTGAAATGGCGATGGTGACAATGCCCGGGGCAATTCCGGATAAGTTCTTGTTTAGTATACGGGATGACAAAGTTGCAGAGCGTATCAACACATTTGCCGGCAAACGAGTAACCATCGTTTATGAGCATCATAAGGGTGTACCGACGAGTTGCTTTGGAATGACGGAGTATTTTGTCGTCGATGTCAAGACCGTTGAATAATTAAAACCGAGCAATACTTTCCGCGAAGTGCTGATCCTGCATTAGTTTTTTTGCAAATTTTAAATATTTAGACAAAATGGCCCGAATGGCAAGCTGTAACGCATACGGTCTGATTGGTTTTTCCAATAAATAGGTGATGTCGGAAGCAATACAAATGTTTACTACATCGTCACTCGCATTTCCGGTAATGATGATAGTGTCCTGAGGAGCCATAGGGAATTTATCCAGGATGGAATCAAGGAAATCAAAACCCGATTTATTACCCATAAAAACATCTAATACAAAAATAGCCACCCCCGTATTCTGTTTTCGACAGAACAACAACGCCTCATACGAATCTGTAAAACGGATCACCTCTCCCCATGTGTAGAATCGTTTAACAATCTCTGAAATTAAATTACATACCGCAGGGTCATCATCAACGATTATTACCGGTAAACCATCGGACATATTTTTCCTCCCTGATTGTTAATGTGAAAATAGATTAATCATTCCCCACACTTAAAGGTGTGACACTTGATTGTCCCCCTCTGGAGGGGGTGCAGGGGAGGTGGGTACAAACTGGTAACATAGTTTACAAAACAAACCGGGTACATGGTTTACACTATACGGCAAGGAGGAAATCATCCTATGCCGTGGAAAGTGATAAACCAAATGGAATTAAAAATTCA
>JBDKVE010000194.1:0-14324 GCA_039679345.1 Anaerohalosphaeraceae bacterium | reverse complement strand
AATCATATCGGCTTTGTCGGCAAACTCCGCCAGTCTCTCGACCGGTCTGCCGATCCGAACCACCAGCTCAATCCCCCGGCCTGACAGGATTTTCTGCGTCTCGGCCAGCCCCTCCAGCATAAATTGGTAATGCCTCAGATTTGCCTCCGGATAAGCCGTCAACACAAAAACAACCACCAGCGGCTTTCGCCTGGTATTGGCCATCTGAATGGCATACTCAAGGGCATGGTTATAATCCGCCCGCTGTGCCGCTTGCATCCAATATACCACCCAGGCCCGCGGTTGCCGGGGCTTGCGATTTAAGGCTCGAATACGCTCTTTTTGAATCACAAAGGCTTCTCTTCTAAACTCAATCGCTATTATTATACGAAACAAGAGTAATAATGTCATACAATTTTCAAAAGTACCCACCAATCTGTCGCATAGGCCTACATGTAGATATGGCACGTCTTGTAACAGTAGGCGGATTCACAGAATCCATATTGACCTAAACGATATTTTGGACTATATTTGTGCGCTTTGAATCGAGTATGATCCGGATTATAATAATAAGGTGAAATTATGCTAAAACGAACACAAACGTGCGGACAGCCCAGAATCAGTGACGTCGGACAGACAGTAATATTGACGGGATGGGTTAATTCCTATCGCGATCACGGGAATCTGGTCTTTATCGACTTACGTGACCGAACCGGGCTAGTGCAGCTTGTTTTCGATCCGGAAAAATACCCCCAAATTCATAAAATTGCCCGCACCCTGCGTTGCGAATGGGTCATCGGAGCCAAAGGCTCTGTCCGGCCTCGCGGTGAGGGAATGGAAAATCCCCGCTTAGCCACCGGCCAGATCGAAGTGGCCGTCGAGGAAATGGAGATTTTCAACCAGTCCAAAACCCCGCCGTTTGAGATCGACAGCACCGTCAATGTAGGCGAAGAAATCCGCCTGCAATATCGCTATATCGACCTGCGGCGTCCCGGCATGCTCAATCGCCTTGCTATCCGTCACCGTGTTGCCAAGATTGCACGCGATTATTATGATACCAACGGTTTCTGGGAAATTGAAACCCCCATGCTCGGCAAGAGCACGCCGGAAGGGGCCCGCGACTTCCTCGTCCCCAGCCGGCTCTATAAAGGTTCGTTCTATGCCTTGCCCCAGTCGCCGCAGTTGTTCAAGCAGATTCTGATGGTCTCCAACGTGGATCGCTATTTTCAGATCGTCCGCTGCTTCCGTGATGAAGACCCCCGTGCAGACCGTCAGGCCGAGTTCACCCAGATCGATGTCGAAATGAGCTTTGTTCAGTCCGACGATGTCATGAAGATGAACGAAGCCCTGATTGTTCGCATCTTTAAGGAAGTCATCGGACTGGAAATCCCCACTCCCATCCGGCAGATGACCTATGCACAGGCTATCGAAGAATACGGCATTGACCGCCCGGATCTGCGGTTTGATATGCGGCTCAAGACCATCACTGATATCGCCGCAGCCAGCACATTCCAGGTCTTTGTCAACACCATCAAAAAGGGCGGTATTGTCAAAGGCTTATGTGTTCCCGGCGGGGCAAAGTACTCCCGCAGCGACATCGAAGTCGGCCTGACCCAGTTCGTCACCGAACTGGGCGCCAAAGGTCTGGCCTGGTTCAAGGTCGCCCCTGATGAAGCCACCGGTGCTATCAGCCTCAAGAGCAATATCGCCAAGTTCTTCACCCCCGAACAGCAGAAGCAATTGATTGAACGCTTTGGGGCCAAAAATGACGACCTGATTCTCATGGTGGCCGACCAGCCAGCCATCGTCAATAAAACCCTGGCTCCGCTCCGCGTCAAACTCGGCAAAGACACGGGCCTGTGCGAACCGAACAAGTTTGAGTTTGTATGGGTCATCGATTTCCCGCTGCTGGAATGGAATGCCGACGAAAACCGTTTTGATTCTCTGCATCATCCGTTTACCGCCCCGGTCCCCGAAGACCTGCACAAACTCGATACCGATCCCGGCAACATTCGTTCGCAGGCCTATGACCTTGTCGTTAATGGCTCGGAAATCGGCGGCGGATCGGTGCGTATTCACAATATGGAAACACAGGCTAAAATCTTCGACCTGCTCAAGATTACCCGTCAGCAGGCGATGGATCGCTTCGGCTTCTTCCTCAAGGCCCTCGAATACGGTGCGCCGCCGCACGGTGGCATCGCTTTTGGTCTGGATCGTCTTGTGATGATTTTGACCGGCACCGACAACATCCGCGACGTTATCGCGTTCCCCAAGACCCAGCGAGGCCAGTGTCTCCTGACCGAGGCTCCCAGCGGTGTGGATCAGGCCCAGCTTGACGAATTGAATCTGAAAGTCCAGAAACACCTGCATCAATTGGATGACAAGCAGGAAAAAGAATAATCGCTGACCCCATAGACTATCAATAAAAGCGATAAATCAGTCTGTGCAAACAGCATGAGGGCGTATGGCATTAAATTGGCGAAAAAGGCTTGATACGATTTTAGAGAAGCTTCGCTTAAAGCCTTTATCGCTGGCCGAAAAATGCCGCATTCAGTTCGGTGCGGCGGTCGTTTTCAGTCTGATTCTGGCCCTGTGGGTTCCTTATTTTTGGATGGGGAAGCTCACTGAAAAAAGCGCCCTCGACTCCGGACGTGCGGTGGCCCAGACTATTTTTGAGCAGCATTTCAGACTCCCGGCCCACGGCCAGGACGCCTTGCCGATGATTGATGAGACCGGCAAGATTCGCTTGCCGGAAGATACCGTTGCCCAGTGGTTTCGTATCGATCAGGAACAAAAAATTCCTATTGGCCTCAACCCCACTCTCCAGAAAAAGCTCAAGCTTCTCCAGAACGATGAGAATGTTCAGGATATCGGCTGGAAATCCACAACGAACGGCATGGCAAAGAATATGTACCTGCATCTGGTCCGGGCCGGCGAGCAGTGTCTGGCTTGTCACAATCCGCAGGGCTCTGCCAGTCCGTATAATAAGAATCAGGAAATCGGTGTCATCTGGGTCCAGACTTCCGCCCAGGAGTTTTCCAAAACCCAGCTTCTAAATCGCTTGTGGATTATTGTCGCGGGTTTGCTGGCCGCCACCGGCGCGATGGTTGCTTTTTATGCCATTACTCAGCGAGTCATTCTTCGCCCAATTCGCCAGTTGCGGGCACTGGTCAATAATATCGCGGAGGGCAATTATGATGTCCGCAGCGCCATTAAAACGGGGGACGAATACGAACGGCTTTCCGATGCGTTCAATCACATGCTGGACAACCTCATGGAATCGCAGGCCAAGCTCCAGAAGGCGAATCAGCAGCTCGATGCCAAAATTGCCCAGCTTTCCGATAAAAACATCGAACTGTTCAAGGCAAACAAGCTCAAAAGCGAGTTTCTGGCCAATATGTCCCATGAATTCCGCACTCCACTGAATGCCATTCTCGGTTTTGCCGAACTGTTGCGGGAAAAACCCGGCGCCGATATCGAAAAATCCCGCCGTTATGCCGAAAATATCATCACCAGCGGCCGCGCGTTGCTGAATATGATTAATGATCTGCTCGACCTGGCCAAGGCCGAAGCCGGCAAACTGACCCTTCATATTGAACGCACAAGCATTCAGCAGCTTTGCGAAGGTTTGTCTGCGTTCTTCCTCCCGCTGACAGAAAAGAAAAAGCTGTCGCTTGAAATCGATGTGGACCCCCAAATTCCGCTGGTTATGACCGACAGCGGCAAAATGCAGCAGGTTCTCTACAACCTCCTGAGCAACGCTATAAAATTTACTGCTGAAGGGGGGCGTATTAGTGTCCAGGCCACAATGCCGACCGATATCACCGTGCGAATCGCCGTCACCGACACCGGATGCGGTATTCCCCTCGAAGCCCAGGACCAGATTTTTGAAAAGTTCCGCCAACTGGACGGCTCCATTACCCGTCTCGGAGAGGGCACCGGTCTGGGCCTTGCCATCTGCAAGCAATTAACCGACCTGCTGGCCGGAACCATCGGCCTCAAAAGCGAGCCGGGTAAAGGCTCCACCTTCTGGCTGGAAATTCCCATCCATCTCCAGACACCTGCAGATGAAAAGAACCAATAGAACGTCTCAGCAGATTTGTATTACGCCCCATCCTTGTTTTGGATTGTCCACAGCCACGGACAGACCCGTTTATAATGCCTGCAATACAGCCCGATAACCCGCATGGCATACAGCATCCCAAGCACCGCCGCCAGCCGGGCAGCCAAAAATAGCACCGTCTTGACCGTAGTCATGTCTTTATTCGTGGCAAATGTAAACAGGCTCAAAAACCATCCCATAAAGGCAATATCGGCGAGCAGAGTCGTGACCAGGTATGGCCGGAATGTTTTGATAATCGTGCGAATGATTGCATCAGGTCGAAAGATGGCAACCCATACCGGTGTATCCATACCGAATACCGCCAAGAACAGCCCGAATAAAAGTCCGGCGGTCAGCATCAGTCCTCCCTTGATCCACATCGAGACAATCCCCAGTGATTCAAGCCAGGCAGCCACGGCCATGCTAGGGATCAGGGATAAAATCGCAGCCACAATAAATAGATATATCGATTTGGCTAAGTTCAAAAGATATTCAAATCCAAATCCGATGTCCAATTCCGGCAGGCTTTCCGGGTACATCGCCGTTGAACCTATAATCTGAAAATAATACCAGCACAGCCCGCCCAGCGTGAAAAACTGCGTAATCCATCCCACAATCAGCGGCGGACGAAATCCTCCCCCCGAAGCCCCTGTAACCGAAAAGGAATAATCCAAATCCCCCAGATAAAATTGAAACACTGCCATCACCAGGCAAAAGACGAGTCCAAAGATGCTTTCTTTGACAAACAGACCTTTCCACCCGTCAACAAAGATGGCCCGGTAAAAGCCCGGCAGGGGAGCTTCAGGCGGCTCGATATAGATTCGGGCCTTTTCACCCTGTTTGGTTGGAACGATAAAACGGCATGAACAATGCGTGCACCGAAACCGCCGCCCGGCATACTCTTCCAGTACCGCACAAAATTGATTGCATTTCGGACAGTTGAAACTCAGCACATTCAGCTCCCTGTCAATTCACCGCCTCCTCTGCACAGCGAGTCCTTATGTCAGCTCAAGGTCGCTTTCGCTGTTCATGGCATCCTGGAAGCTCTTCAGATCATTGGCCCATTTCTGCGCCTCGCGCAAATCCACCACGCCTCGTTTAACCAGCAAGGCCAGGTGTCGTTCCATCGTGACCATCTTTTCTTCCACCTGATTTTTGGTTTTGACCTGAAGCTGCGAATAGACCTGCTCCAGCTTGTTCTTGCGAATCAGGTTGGCGATGGCATAGTTGTTGTTCAAAATCTCCATTGCCACCACACGTCCCTTGCCGTCTTTACGCGGCAGCAGCTTCTGGCTGATAATATACCGCAATCCCAGTGACAATTGATTGCGAACTTCTTCCTGCCGGCCTTCGGGGAAAAAGTCCAGAATACGCGTAATCGACCCGACTGAGTCGCGGGTATGCAGCGTCGAAAACACCAGATGCCCTGTTTCCGCCGCCGTTAGTGTCATCGATACCGTCTCTGAGTCACGCATCTCGCCGACGAAGATCACATCCGGATCCTGCCGCATCATCGAACGCAAACCCGACGAAAAGGAGGGCACATCCCGTCCGATTTCACGCTGCGAAATCATCGAATTTTTCTGCGAGTAAATATATTCAATCGGATCTTCCAGCGTAATAACCCGGCATGCCCGATTATCGTTAATCCGTTCTATCAGCGAGGCAATGGTCGTGCTTTTGCCCGCCCCGGTAATCCCGGTGAACAATATCAGCCCGTGTTTCCTCCGGACAATATCCTGCCAGGCATCATTCGGAAAACCAATCTGTTCCGGCGGCGGAATCACTGTACCCAGTGCCCGGATGGCCGCACACAGGCCGTCATTCTCATAAAAGGAGTTAATACGGAACTGAATCGTCCCGTACTTGAACGAACAGTCCACTGCCATGTCGCGTTTGAGAAACTCAATGTTTTTCTCGCCCAAAACGGGGAAAATCAGCTTTTCCGCCACATCCTGGGTGACCAGCCCGCCTTTCAGCTTGACCAGATCCCCGTCTATCCGGTAGCACGGCTGCGTACCAACCTTGATATGCAGGTCTGACACCCGCATGGCTCCCTGTTTCTCAAAATAGGCCAGCATATCGTTGATACTGAGCATGGCACCTTCCCCGGCCGGGAAGACCTTCTGATCGGCGGTATATTGCATAAGATGATAACTCCTGGTTTATTGTATCGAATTAGCTCCCCATTTTACCTGTCCCTGGCTAAATATGCAAAGACTTTTACTGCATCAATTTATAGTGACCATTAGAATTGCGCATCCAATCAATGTCTGATAATATCTGGCTGAAATCCATCGTTAAATCTTTATAGACAAATAAGAAATAAGTAGTAATACGTATCCGGATTTATACCGATACAGGATAACAATACGACACCTTGGACTATGCTGCATTAAAGAGTAAAAAACAGGTCGACTGAATTGGGTTGACATTGATATCCCTGTTAACGAATGAATACGCAGCAATATTCAATAATCAAAGTGGATCCGGACAGATGTGTCAATTGTCATGCGTGCATTATCAATTGTCCGGTGAAGTTTGCCAACAACGGCAGTGGTGACACAACCACGATCAATCCGGATTTGTGTATAGGATGCGGCAGTTGTCTGCGGGCATGCAAGCATAACGCGCGTCGGTATGTGGATGACTTTGCCGCGTTTTGGGCTGATATCCAAAGCGGAATTCCTATGGTTGCGGTGGTTGCTCCATCCATCGTGGCGAATTATCCTCATCATTATCTGCAGATGAATGGCTGGCTTAAATCGCTGGGGATCGAAGCCCTGTTTGATACGAGTTTCGGAGCCGAACTGGCAGTCAAGTCCTATATTAAATACATTCAGACCAACCGCCCTGAAACCGTTATTGCGCAACCCTGTCCGGCCATTGTCAGCTATATCCAGATTTATAAGCCGGAACTGTTGCCCTATCTGGCCCCGATTCACAGCCCCATGCTTCACACGATCCAGATGATTCGCGCCTTTTATCCACAGTACAATGGGCATCGTATTGCGGTCATCTCGCCATGTATTGCCAAGAAACGCGAGTTTATCGAAACCGGCCTGGGGGATTATAATATAACCTACCAGTCTGTCGAAGAATACTTACAGGAACACAAGGTATCGCTGGAGTCCTTCCCGCAGGTCGAATTTGACAACCCTCCGGCCGAAAGGGCGGTTACATTTTCTACGCCGGGCGGCCTGACTCAGACTGCCGAACGCTGGATTCCGGATATCAGAAACAGAACCCGAAAGATCGAGGGCTGTTCACTTATCTATACCTATCTTGATACCCTCAAATCGTCTATCGATAACAATACGGCCCCCTTATTGGTCGATTGCCTGAACTGTCAATTCGGCTGCAACGCCGGCACAGGAACGGTGCCGACGCAGAAATCCATCGATGAGATAGAATCGAGCATCCACCAGCGTAAGCTGCAGATGCAGGCTGCTTATCAGCAAATCGCTGGTTCCCCGGATGGGTCTCGTCAGACCATCGAAGCCATGCTTGAGCGCTACTGGGACAAAAAACTCTACGAACGCAAATATACTGATTTGAGCGGCAATCTGAATATTCGCATCCCTGACGACCAGCAGCTCAAGCAAATTTATCAGAGCATGCACAAATATTCGACGGCGGACTTGTATAACTGCAATTCCTGCGGGTACGGCGAGTGCAAAGCTATGGCAACAGCCATTTTCAACGGCTTGAACAAACCCCAGAACTGTCATTTTTATCTGCTCAAAGAGACCGCCATATCGCATCAGGCCGTGGTCATGAACGAAGCGCGGTTGCGTTCCATCATCAACTCCTCTATCGAAGGATTTATTCTTGTCGATACCTCCGGGCGAATTCAAGAAGCCAATCCCGCCATGCACAAATTGCTCAAGATGGAAACGATTACAGGCAAGACCCTGTTCGACCTGACCGACGACGAAAACAAGGCGATATTCCAGCAGCAACTGAGAATCCGATCCGAACGCAGGACATCGGTTTATAATGTGGCGCTGAACCGCAGCGATGGCACGAAACTGTTTTGCCAGTTTAATGCATCGCCGCTGTTTGACAAGAATAATTGCCATATCGGTTCGTTTGCCATGGTGTCGGACCTGACCGAGCAACGGCGCATCCTCGAACTGGAATATCAGAAGAACAAGGCCGAAGAAGCCAATCTTGCCAAATCACAATTCCTGGCCAACATGAGTCATGAAATACGGACCCCGATGAACGCCATCATCGGGTTTTCCGATCTGCTGGCCGAAGAAAGTCTTGCAGAAGACCAAAAGAATTATGTCAACATTATCAACAATGCCGGCAAGAACCTGCTGAATATTGTCAATGACATCCTCGATTTGTCCAAAATTGAATCCGGCAAATATATAATTGAAATCACGGATTGTTCTTTGTCTGAGCTGCTGAATAGCATCAAGAATCTGATGCAGGTCAGAGCAGCGGCCAAGCATATTCGATTTGACATCATCACCTGCGAGGCGATGCCGCAAACCATTCGCACTGATGGCCTGCGACTCCAGCAGTGCCTGATTAATCTGATCGGCAATGCTATAAAATTTACCGACCAGGGATATGTGCATCTGGCGGTATCGTACCACCACAGCGATAGTATGGATCAATTGCGGTTTGATATTGAAGATACCGGCATTGGCATCCCGAAGGACAAACAGCAGGTCATTTTTGAGCCGTTTACTCAGGCCGACAACAGTACCACCCGCAAATACGGCGGCACAGGCCTTGGCCTGACCATCACCAGCCAGTTGGTTAAGATGCTGGGCGGAACCATCGCGGTTAAAAGTGAGTCGGGTAAGGGGTCGATCTTCAGTATCCTGCTGCCGCTGCCTGTGGAGTCTGCCGCAGAACCGCAAGGGCTGAATCTTATTCATGAAATTATAGACTCCGGACATCAGGTTAATTCCGAAGGCCTCGCCGGCAACATCTTGGTTGCTGAAGACAATCCGGCCAATCAGCAGTTGGTTCGAATCCTGCTGGAAAAGGTGGGGCTGAAAGTCACTCTTGTGGACAATGGCCAAAGCGCCGTGGAAGCCGCGATTGCCACCCCTTATGACCTGATTCTGATGGACATGCAGATGCCGGTGATGAACGGCTACGATGCGACCCGGACCCTGCGGCAGCGAGACATCGGGACGCCTGTTATTGCCCTGACCGCCAATGCCATGCGGGGGGATATGCAAAAATGCCTCGAAAACGGCTGCAATGATTACCTGTCAAAACCCATTCACTGGGAAAATCTGATCCGGATTCTCGGGAAACATCTTAAAAGTCAATCCCGATCCACGGGTCAGTCTGTGATATCCAATTGACAGGGTAATATACGAAACAAGACAATCATCCTCCTTCTCTCTGGTTGTACTTTTTACCTACTTGTCCGGCAAAGCGGCAAAAGACTGTATTTGTAGAGGTATTAAATCGAATTCGCCGGCCGCGAGTGCCGCCGACCTCCTGACGAATGACATGAACCCGATGAGCAGCCAGCACCCTGTGAGCAATGATGATATTATTGTCCCCAATCTGATAGTCTTTACTGGTTGTTTTGATGACGGCGGCCCCGCCGAAAATCTGGGCAACATAATGCCCTGCGATTGGGTCGGCCGCAAGCAGCACCCGAAGGATATACTCCGTTGCCGTGCTACCGTATTGGCCGATATCGCCGGTTGAAATATCCGCGGGTTTGTCTTGCAGAAAATGATTCATCGCAGCCAGGCCTGTCTTAGTGTTGTACAGACAAACACTTACGCACGATCCGACAAGCGTCTCAATCTCTTCCGGCCCGTGACTAATTCTGTACTCACCCGGCAATAGTAAAATCCGTTTCATGGCTGTTTTCCCGATATCACTGACGCTGGCTGGTCATTTCGGTTTAGGGCAAAACCAACTTTGGAAATTTTTCTTTTCCACCCGATTATATCGACATTCTGAGGCATCAATCAACTCTATATATACTGATCCTACTTGAAATTTTCCGGTTCGTCGCGGCTAAGTACAGCAGCTTCAACCACTTGCTTCTTTTGCTCGCGGAATATTCATACCCGTTAGGTATATTTATGCTAATTCAACTTGGGTATACAGAATTGGGTTTGTTTGGTAAAAAATTCTTCCAGCTTCCAGCGGCCGGCATTTAGCAGGTTGAAGTGATTTATTCTATTCAGTTGTCTATGATTTATATTCATTTGTGATGTGCCTCCATATAGGGGGACGGAGTTGCGATTTTTGTTCGAAAAATCGAAATAGCACAGGGCGTGAGATTTTGTAAGTGCTGGCCGGAGTGGGGGAAGAGGCTATTTATTTTTTTTATGAATAGCAAGATTGTGTTAGCGTAATTTGTGCGATGTGGATAAATCGAGTATGGTATCAGAAATAAGGGGGAGTAATTAGGTATTCATGTGGTTTTTATGAAAGTTAGTGATTGTCCTTGATTGGCCGGGATTAAAAAAGGTATAATAGTATTTGGTTTATTTGGGAGAGAGAAAAGACTTTTATTGTGGAGGATGGAAAAGTGAAGTCATATATCGCAATTTTGTTTTTAAGCTGTTTGGGTCTGTCCTGTTTTGCGGCGTGTCCGTCAGCGGACTTGACAGGGGATTGTTATGTGGATATGGCAGATCTGGCCGTATTAGCGTCACAATGGCTGACCGAAGGCATCCCGGATGACGACATGGTGTGGGTGGCTATTAATGATCCCGGCGTTGACGAAACGGGAGATGGCATACCTGACCATGAGGGCTTCGTCGGATCAATGAGCAAATACGAAACGACGAATGCCCAGTATTGTGCATTTCTCAATGCGGCGCTGGCTTCCGGTGACATCACCTATTCCGGCGGCATAGTAAAGGGAGCCAACGGCTCTAACCCCGGTCAGGATTTCACTTTGGCGGTCTATTATAAGACAACAGACACGGGCCTGTCTCTCCCGGGCAGCGGAGTCGTCAATGGCGGTGCATCGCGGATTCATTACAACGCCGGCGTGTTCAGCGTGGACAGCGGCTTCGAGAATCATCCGGTAACCGCCGTAAGCTGGTTCGGGGCGACGGCCTTCTGCAACTATTATGGCTGGCGATTGCCGACCGAATGGGAATGGCAGGCCGCAGCGGACTACGACGGCACCTACACCTATGGGTACGGTCCTACCAGGGATGCCACAAAACTCAATTGCAATGAAACGATCCATCCCGATGGAACCACGGTCGTCGGGACATTTGGAGTGTACGGGTATGGCCTGGCCGACATCACGGGCAATCTCTGGGAATTCACCTCTTCCGAAAACGGTTTGAAACGCGTGCTTCGAGCCGGCGGCTGGCTCAACACCACCGTAATCTGTAATGTCGCGGAGCGGCTGTCTGCCAACCCTGAAGGCACGCATTACGACTACGGCTTCCGGGTGTGTCGGTGAGGGATCGTGCGCGGATTTTTGACAATCCAGCCGTAACAGGGAAACGATAATACATGAATGCAATATAGGGCGAAAATTGGCAATTTTCTATTAAATCAAGAAATCGTTTCAGAACAGAGAGACCGATTGCGACGTGTTTTATGGCTGTGTTTGTGTTGGACATTGTCTGATTTCGAGGTATAATTGGGGGCATGGTTGATTTTTGGGCTGATGATGATGGGCCGGTGGAAGTAATTGGCTTTAATAATGTTCCAGTAGAGAGGGAAACATGTCATCCTCAAAAGGACTTATCAAGAAAATAAGAATGATTGCCATTGTCACTTTTATCTTTTTTCTGGGATTTCTTGCAGGCAGATTTGTTCGTGAATGGCAGAGAGATCATTTTCCGATAGAACAGAACTATCATTTTGTCCAATCGCTTCCTATGATAGATCATGGATTGAATATAAGTTCTGAAGAATATCGCATTAATATCTACGAAGAAAGTTCCTGGGAGATTGGGCCATGCTATCAGTACCAAATTATTGATATGAAAAGCTTTAAGCCAACCTTGGATGATCCATTCAAAACTCCTGAATTTATTCTTGTTGGTTCAAGTAACTTGCCCATGGCAGCGGTTGTCACAAAAGATTGTCCCAGGGAGATATTGATTATGTATGACTCGGAAACCCTGGAATACTGCGACAACAGGTCAACGGACAATGAAGAAGTCATTAAAACAATGCTTTGGAAATTTTGCCGGCAGATGAACGATTATTCGTATTTCATGGAAAGCGAAAAAGGGATTATCAAAATCAATCCGAATGAGAAGAATGAGAAAGATATTCAGTAATAGGGAATAAAAAAGCGGACACACAGGTCCGCCCGTATAGGAACATTTGAAATTTCAAATTTGAGATTTCATAAGATATTTACATGGTTTTGTAGCGTGGGCCGCCGGCGCCTTCGGGGACTGTCCAGCGGATGTTGTCGAAGGGACACTTGCGCTGGCAGGTCTTGCAATGGAGGCAGTTGGAGGGGTTGGCCGCCTTGACTTCTTTGTGGACAGTTTCATACACCCCGGCCGGACAGAAGGTGATGCAGGGGGCGCCGAACTTCGGCCAGCACTGGGTGATGCAGATATTTTCATCCTGAATCAGCAGGTGGCAGGGCTCTTCTTCGCGGTGATGGGTGGCCGCCACGGCGGTGAAGGTGTCTTTGTCGAATTTGACTCCCGGTTTGAGGCGATATTGGGCGGTCGTCATTTCCTGATAATCAGGCTCAATATGGAACTTGGGCAGCAGGCCTCCCAGCACCGACAGCGGCATCCCCTGGAGCGGACCGAAGCGAGCGACCGTCTGGCGGAAGCTCTTGGCTGAATCCATCTCTTTGAGGACGGTGGTCTGTTCCAGCAGACGGGTATAGGCCCCGGCCAGTCCCTGCGGGGTGTCGAGGTTATCGGCAACCGCCTGGGCGGCGGCCATGCCGGAGTAGATGGCGTTATGCAAGCCCTTGATTTTAAGCATGTTCACAAAACCGGCGCTGTCGCCCAGCAGGGCCACATTGGCCCGGCCGATGGCGTTGGTGGCCGGATCGCGCGGCAGGGCATACAGACCGCCTTCGGGAATCATCTTGGCCCCGGCTTCGGTGACGGTGCCGCCGTCGATGAACTGCTTGACGAACTTGTGTTCCTTGAACAGGGTCAGGGCGTCCTGCGGGTTGAAGTCGCAATACTTGAAATCCAGTCCGACGATCATGCCGACGGCGATATGGTTGCCGCCCATGGGGTACATGATGCCGCCGCCGAACATGGCAGGGCCGATCAGCGGTGTCCAGATGGGATAGCCCATCGCGTGGACAACGCGGCCGGCGCCGAACTTCTGATACTGTGCGTCGCTGACTTTGATGAGTTCCTTGACGCCGATGGAATAGAGCTGATTGCCTTGCCGTTTGAGGCCGGCTTTTTTGATGAAGGTTTCGCTGAGCAGGCCGTCGCAGCCTTCGGCCAGCAGAATCTGTTTGGCGTGGATGGTCTCGCCGGGCTGGTAGTTACGCTGCTTGTGGCCTTCTTTATCGAGGCCCTGATCGACGAGCTTGACGCCGGTGGCCATGTGTGAGGCGGAGTCCCAGAGGATATCCTGAGCGGCAAAGCCGTGCAGAACTTCGACGCCGAGCTTCTGAGCGATCGAACAGAGCCATGCGGTGAGCTTGCTGACTGAGCAGATGTAATCATTGTGGTGCGACATCTGGCCGAAGCCGAGCTTGAAGGTCTTGGCCATCTTGATGGCACATTCGATGCCAAAGGCCATTTTCTTGCCGAGCAGGAACATGACGTCGTCTTTGTTGACACGCGACAGCAGGACGGCCTTGGCCTGTTCGCTTTCGGCCCATTGCGGATCGATGGGGTCGAGCAGTTTGGCGATAGCGGCAGGCTCCAGAACCGCTCCGGACAGATTATGATTGCCGGGGGACTGAGCTTTATCGATGACGACCACATCCAGTTCGGGCTTTGCCTTTTTGAGCGTAATGGCGGCGGAAAGCCCGGCCGGGCCTGCGCCTATGATTAAAACCGATACATTGTTATATGAATTTGACTTTTCCACGATTTATCCTTTGATTGCCTGTACCAGTTCGGGAATGACTTGTTCAGCGCCGGCAACGATATAATAGTCACACTGTTTGAAAATGGGGGCGTGCGGGTCGGTGTTGACAGCGATAATCGTTTCGGTATTGGCGACGCCGATCATGTGCGGGATCGCGCCGGAGATGCCGATGGCGATATAAACTTTGGGGCCGACGGCGGTACCGGTCTGGCCGACCTGGCGGATGCGTTCGGCGAAG
>JBDKVE010000193.1:0-38177 GCA_039679345.1 Anaerohalosphaeraceae bacterium | reverse complement strand
GCAAGGTTGAGCTGCCCAGAATGAGCCGTAAAATCCGCAGGAGTACCATTTTTTCACTGATGGCTTCGGCGGCGGCGATTTTGTTTTTCTTCCTGTTCCCCCGTTTTGTTCCGGTGGGTGATCGCGTTCTGGTGGGCAAACTGGCCAGACAGGTTGATGCCCGATGGGAAACGGCGTCCGGACAAGTTGCCGCCGGCGATGACCTGTATGCCGGCCCGTTGAAATTGACGGCGGGATTTGCGGAGATTGAACTGGACAGTGGGGTCAATGTCATTGTTGAGGCCCCGGCACAATTGACACTGGAGTCGGCCAACCAGCTTTACTTGCAGCAGGGGCGGCTGGTTGCGAAAATCAATAAAACGTCACAAAATCCCTTCGTGGTGCATTCATCTCATGCCAGTATTGTGGATTACGGCACTGAATTCGGCGTGCAGGTGGATGACCGCAATACGTTGACGCATGTTTATCAGGGCCGGGTGGAATTACGGTCCGGCTCCAATCCGCTGCGTTTTGAGAATCGGATGGCCCTGACGCAGAATCAGGCGGGGTTGGTCAATGTACAGGGTGAGATTGTTGATAAACAGGATACGGCGGGGTTGTTTGTCCGTCAGCATGAATTTGAGGCCCGGGTGCTGGCGGCCCAGGGGGCTGGTTATCATCGCTGGCTTGCGTACAGTTACCAACTGCGGCGTGACCCGAATATGGTGGCCTATTATACGTTTGAGCGTGACAGCAGTAATCCCGCCCGGCTTGCCAACATGGCAACTGCCACATCGGAAATGCTGGACGGCACATTAAGCAGTGCGAACAAGGCCTCGCTGCCGACGTGGGAGCAGGGACGCTGGCCGCAAACCACAGCGCTGCGATTTGACCGCGCCCAGATGCAGATGGTTGAAGTGCCTTCTCATCCGGCTCTGGGCATCAACGGGCCGATTACGATTGCGGCGTGGATTGAATGTGTCGCGGCTGATGACGGAGGGCATATTGTCTCCAATCGCGTCGGGATACGTTCGCAGAGCAATTATCAATTCGGCTATCGGAGTCCGGTGTTTTCGGAATGGAAAACGAGGATGCATTTTGCACGAAAGGCCGATAGCGGTGATTCCCGCAATCAGTTATACAGCAAACCGCTGCCGGAGGCTGTTGGATGGATTCTGGTTGCAGCCACACATGATAATGACACCCTAAAGTTTTATCTAAATGGCAAACTTGTCGATACCCGGCAGTGGTCTTTGAAACAGCCTCTTGCCGAAGGGAGATTGCAGATAGGCTCAGATTTCTCACCTGATGATCCAGCCCGATTTAATGGATTAATCAGCGAACTTGTCATTGCCAGGCGCATCTTTACGGAAGAAGTAATAACAAGGATGTATGAGGCTGGAAAACCGTAATAATCACGCATGAAAGAATAACACTATCGTTTAGACAAAAGAATTGAAAAGGGTATTTATGGGGCGTGTTGCCCGGGGATATTAATATACCCGTTACTGGTTCCTTTATTGTAAGGAGAATTTGCATGAAAAGTAAGCTGTTGTTGATCTTGTCCTGCCTGCTGGCAGCCAATGCCTGGGCCGCGGATGCCACGGTTGCTGATTTGTACAATGCGGTCAATCAGCAAATTGGTACGGATCCGTACACCTTTTTTAATTTTGTTCCAGCCAATCCGACAGCGACGACCTTAAACTATGGTTACAGAACCAAGTCCTGGGCAACCCTGGGTGATGTCTGTGATTCAAGCCGTTCCTGGTCTGATCCGGATCATCAGCCCATAACGATTTCGCTTACGGGCTTAACACCTTCAACCGGCTACAATGTCTATGCGGTGGCCGCGGGGAAAGTCAATGCCGGTGCGGCTGAAGACTGGGGCGTCAGGGTTGGTTTTGCCCCGGATGTTTATTCGCTGGTTACGATTGACATCGGTGATGATGCGACTCTGACTAAATATAATCTGGGATTGTATAATAACGGGACGAATTATCCCTTCAGAGAAGATCAGGGGTCGGCTAAAAATGCGTGTATGTGGGCGGTTCTGGCCGGTAAGGCGGCAGCGGATGCATCCGGCAGCCTGACGGTCTATGTCAATGAAATCGAAGGTATTACCATGGGAAGCGCGGTGGGGGATCGCACTTGGTTTGATGGAATTCTTGTCGCTCCCAGCAAGCAGGTTTGCAATCCTACTCCAGCCGACGGTGCTGTTGACCTTGCTGTCGAAAACGTCACTCTGTCCTGGCTTGGCGGGACGGACCCGAATGGTCTTGTTGCGGCGGGGTACTATGTGTATATGGGTACAACCACGGACGCATTAAGTCGCCTGAATACGACTCTGATTCCTGCACAGACCCCCACTTATCATGTTGGGGCTATCGATAAAAATACCACCTATTACTGGCAGGTGGAACAAGCGCTGCCCAATGGGAAGGGCGGAGCCTATGGTGCCGGCGACCCCAATAATATGATGGGGCCGGTTTGGAATTTTACCACGGTGCTTTCCATCCCCATCATCACAAAAAATCCGAACAATCAGGTTATACCGATCGGAAGCACGGCGGAATTTGCCGTCGAGGTGGAGAGTATGTCTCCGGCGACATTCAAGTGGTATCAATCCACGGATAACGCGACCAACACATTGGATGACGATGTTCTGGTTGGAACCGAACAGACACTGTTGCTGTCCAATGCCATGGTTGCCAGTGAAGGTTATTATTACTGTGAGGTCAGCAATGAAAGCAATACGCAAGCCGTATCCCTGACAGCCAGGCTGGCGATTACCCGCATGGTGGCTAACTGGACCTTTGACCAGGCGGACTATGTCAACAGCCAGTATCTGGATAAAAGCGGCAACGGGCATCATGCCGAGCCAAACAGCGTTCCGACATTTGTTTCTGGGAAGATTGGTAACGGCATTCATATTGAGTGCAAAGATGGGAAAGCAGGCCCCACCACCCAGAGCTGGGCTCGTGCGGGAACCTGGAGTCCTTCGGAATTATCCGGGATGCTGACGATCAGTTTCTGGCTGAAGTGGGATGGTCCCGACAGTGTCTATACCGAACAGGTCTTCATCTCCAAGCGTTCCAGTGCCAATCTGGCTGATGCTACCCACTGGCAGCTTACAACAACCAGCGGCAACTCGATTTTGCTGCAGAGTCCCAACGGACATCTTTCGGCCAACGGTGCCCTTGAAAAAGGTCAATGGCTTCATATCGTTGCCACATTTGATGGCCAAACGGGGGTGATATACAAAAACGGCAAGCCGGCAGCCAGTGGTGCTTTCGCACTGGGTAATGCCGCCGATGTCATGATTAACCTGGGTGGCAGCAATTTCAATAATGTGCCGGGAAAATGGCTCAATGGTATTCTGGACGATGTGAAGCTATACAACTATGCTCTTTCCGATCTGGCTGTAGCACAGATGTATGTTGCGGACAATCCGGGCAGTTCCGTTTGCGTCAACTCACTCAGACCGGCTGCGACGTATGACCTCAATGGTGACTGTATCGTCAACCTTGGCGACTTTGCAATACTGGCCGGGGAATGGATGAATTGCGGCCTGGTTCCCGATTGTGTCCAGTAAGGATTTGAGAGATTCAGTTAGAGTTTCTGTGACCTCGTGATGAGATTTGCAGGCAGGTTTACCACTTGCCTGCAAATCTTATTTATTTCCATGGGCAACTGCTCTACCACTGAGCCTCGATATAGGGGCCGGTAGGGCCCTGCGGTTTGGGTTTGGGGCGGGATTCGAGGATTGCCTCGGCAATCGGCACGTCGGCCTTGCGGGTGATTTTCAGATTCGTGTAGTCGGTTTCCACAATGGACACTGGGTGGCCGAGGCTTTCAACCAGCATGGCATCATCGGTGATTGTGGAGGCGTTCAGATTGGGCAGATTCGCGTAGGCCTTTCGGAGCAAGTCTGCCGAAAAGACCTGCGGAGTCTGGGCTTCCCAGAGGTTGGTGCGGTCTACAGTCTGCTGGATGAGACTGTTCTGGACCCGCTTGAGGGTTCCATTGACCGGGCAGGCTAGGATGGCGGCGCCGGTTTCGGCGGCTTTCTGGAAGACCTGATTGATCCATGCTTCGGTGATGCAGCAGCGGACCGAATCATGCACGGCAATGAATTCCGCATCAGGGCTGACTTTGGCTATCGCATTGGCAACGGTTTCAAAGCGTTCCCTGCCGCCGTGGACGATTTTTACACCGTAGAAGCCCATCGTCGGGCCCCATTTGATACGCACGAGTTCATCATCCTCTGGGGAGATGCACAGCAGGACCTGTTTGACATCGTCCCGGTTGGCAAATGCCTCGATACTTCGCAGAAACGCCGCTCGTCCGCCCAATTCCACAAAGGGTTTTTTCTTGTCGCCGCCAAACCGGGCGCTTGCCCCGGCCGCACAAATAATCACCGATACGGATTTCATCGTTATCCATCCTGTCCCAAAGACATTGTTACTGCATACTGCCGAAACACCGGCCAGATTATCAGCCGTTCCATAAAGCGGATATATTGTGCCTGATTTGGCGGGGCTGTCAAGGATTGTTTGTGACAGGGCTGATTTTGGCCGGAAACGTCCCATAATCATGAATGCGGAGCCTTATTGTTCTTATTTAGCGTGAATAAATTATGAAATCCGATTTTCAGCGAGGTGTCTGGTTATTCGACAGTTCTATATTGACGAAAAGAAGCTGTAAGTGATTCTGTCCGGAGTCAAGAATCGGGGTTGATTTATGGATAGAATCTATCGCCAAGTAAAGGAATATTGGTATGGAATCCAAGAATCAATCAAAACCTGTTACCGAAAACTTGAAAGACCAGCTCCTGCGGGATAACCGTGCAGCCCAGGCGGCCCTTGAAGCCAAGAGTCGTCTGATTGACAACATGGCTTATCAGATTCGCACGCTGTCCAATGCGGTTATCGGGTTCAGTGACTTGCTGTATGCAGAGGATCTGGATGAAGGCCTCAAGGAATATGTCGCCGAAATCTATCATGCGGGCAAGGCCCTGTCGGTTCTGGTGAATGATGTACTGGATCTGGCCAAGCTTGAGGCCGGCAAACTGGTTGTTTCGAAATCCTTTTGTATTCTTTCAGAGCGTCTTGAAGAATTGTATCAATTGATTGGTGTACCGGCCCGACAGAAAGGGCTGCAATTTTCTATTACGGCGGAACCGGATGTGCCCGGGCGGCTGTTTACCGATGGGGATCGTCTGATCAAATGTATTTTGAATCTCTGTGCCAATGCGGTGAAATATACTCCGAAAGGGTATTTGCGAATTCATGTTTCCAGCAGTCCCTTTGACGGTCAGCCCGGCGTGTGTTTTGATGTGGAGGATTCGGGAATCGGCATTTCAGAGGACCGCATTCCGACATTATTCGATGAAGTGGTTCAGATGGAACATGCCAACCATGATGTTTTGACCAGCATGGATATGGGATTGTCGATTACGGCATCACTGCTGGCGACCAAGCGGCTGGTCGAAGCTCTGGGCGGACGTATTGGTGTCGTAAGCAAGCCCGGTACCGGATCGACATTTTCACTGTATCTGCCGTCCGGAGTTGATCTGAAAACCGAGCAGGCGCTGGATTTATCCACAATTACATGGGATCAGGTGTCGCCGACTAAAACAAGTGCGGACGCATTGCCGACCCGATCTCCGGGCAAGGCTGCCTCGTGCGGTAAAATCCTGCTGGTCGAAGATCAGGAATCCAATCGTACGGTAATGACGCTGCTGCTGGAAACGCTTGGTTTGACGGTGGTTACCGCCGAAGACGGCCTGGAGGCGGTTGCCGTGGCCACTTCGCAGACGTTTGATTTGATATTGATGGACCTGATGCTGCCGAAGATGGATGGCTATCAGGCCGCGGATATTCTGCGACAGAAGAACATCAGTTGTCCGATTATTGCCCTGTCGGCAGGGGTGATGAACGAGCAGGATTCACAGCGTATCGCACAGGATTTTGACGGATTTCTCAATAAACCCGTCGACAGCAAGAAGCTCCAGCAAACCCTGCAGCGATATCTTTCCAATCTGAATAAGACCAAATCCTCCACTGACTCGGTCGGCGAGGATGAATTTGTAATTGAATATAAATAGATCATGGATCGTGGCAGCTTAAGCTTCGTATGATATCTGAGACGAAAACGACATCGGCGGTGATGGAGTCCCGTGAGCAACTGCAATTCGGGACCTGGCTTGTCCAGCAGGGCAGGCTGAACGAGGAGGATTTGCACAAAGCCCTCGACAGCCAGCGTGCTGAATCCGGCCGGCTTGGGGAGGCCCTGATACGTCTGAATTTGATGTCGGAAGTCGATGTCATCCGCGGGGTTGGAGAATTTCTGTCGATCGGTTATATCGATCTGGACGATTACACGGTGATTGATTCGGATATCAGCCGCAGAATCCCGGAAAATATCGCCAAGCGTCTCGAGCTGATTGCCATCAATCAGGAAGACGACACTGTTCGGGTGGCGATGGCCGATCCGCTCAATATTGTCGCGATTGATACCATAACGGTCAAACTCAAACGCCAGGTCAAGCCGCTGATTGCCTCACCTCGCAAAATCCGGCAGGCCATTGAATATGTCTATCATGGCGTGGATATGGATCAGCAGCAGATGAAGGATATTGTTGATCTGCAGGTCCAGACCGATGATCCGTCGAAAAAAGCGGTTGAAGAGGCGGAGTTTTCCGGCGACGGCGTCTCTGAAGTTGATGCTCAGGATGCCCCGGTCATTCGTTTTGTTGATTTGATGCTCAGTCACGCCATCAAAAGCCGCGCCAGTGATATTCATATCGAACCGCAGGAAAAATCCATGACGATTCGGATGCGGGTGGATGGTATTCTGTGTGATATGGTTCCACCGGCACGCAAGATGCAGCCGGCTGTGATTGCGCGTATTAAAATCCTGGCCGAGATGGACATTGCCGAAAAACGCCTGCCGCAGGATGGGCGATTCCGTATTCGCATGGGCAAAGACCGAGCCGATATCGATGTGCGTGTTTCGGTGCTGCCGACGATCTATGGCGAAAAAGTGGTTATGCGTATTCTGGACAAGGGATCGCTCAATCATACATTGGATGCGCTGGGGCTGGACCCGGATATGCTGACGCGCTTTCGCAAAGTTCTGCAGCTTCCGCACGGCATTATTGTCGTAACCGGTCCGACCGGCAGCGGTAAAAGCACCACGCTCTATTCAGCGCTGAGTGAACTGAAGGACCCCCGTAAAAATATCACGACGGTTGAAGACCCGGTTGAGTACCGACTGGCCGGAATCAACCAGACGCAGGTCAAACCTGAAATCAATCTGGACTTTGCCGGGTGTCTGCGCTCCATTCTGCGTCAGGACCCCGATATCATTCTCATCGGTGAAATCCGCGACAAGGAAACGATGGAAATCGCCATGAAGGCCTCCATGACGGGGCACCTTGTGCTCAGTACGTTCCATACCAATGATGCCTGCGGCGCCATCAGCCGGTTTGTGTATATGGGGCTGGAGGCGTATCTGCTGGCGTCGTCGCTGAATCTGATTGTGGCGCAGCGGCTGGTGCGGCGCGTCTGTGAAAAATGCCGCAAACCTGTTACGCTGAGTGCCGACCTGCTTAAGCGGCTGCGTATCAGTCCTGAAATGATGCAGAATGGCCAGTATGTGGAAGGCGCCGGCTGCCCTAACTGCAACAACACCGGCTACCGCGGCCGTGTCCCGATATTTGAGTTTCTCATTATTGACAATGAGATACGCCATGCGATTGCCGAGGGGCGACGTGAGGATGAAATTCGTGCTCTGGCCAGAAAGAAGGGTTTGGGCGACCTGATGAGCAGCGGTGTCTCACGGATGCTGGCGGGCCTGACCACGGCAGAAGAAGTGCTTCGGGTTACTTTCTCGGATGATGGTGAAATTTAAGCCGCTGTGTAGATAATCTTTGCGTGCACATCTTATCAATCTTCTCGCGCATGTCTTAATTTCTGATTTTCTATAAAAGGTGCCGGCGGATTTTTTCGGCATCAGGATGTTCGATCACACCTCGTTCGGTAACGATTGCGGTAATGTCCGTGTGGTCGGTCACATCAAAAGCGGGGTTATATACACTGATTTGTTCCGGGGCAACGCGGCAGCCCGCAACATGGGTCACTTCGTCGTCGCGGCGATGTTCAATCGGGATGCCGGTCCCGTCCGGGATAGACAGGTCGAAGGTGCTGGAGGGCGCGGCAACATAGAAAGGGACGCCAAAGTGTCCGGCGAGGATGCTCAGGGCGAGGGTGCCGATTTTGTTGGCGGTGTCGCCATTAGCGGCGATGCGGTCGGCACCGACAATAATGGCGTCGATTTTTCTGGATTTCATCAGGGATGCGGCCATGTTGTCGCATTGCAGCACGGCGTCGATTCCCATTTGGGTCAGTTCCCAGGCGGTCAGCCTTGCACCCTGTAAAAGCGGACGGGTCTCGTCCATATAAACACGGATTTTCTTGCCCTGGGCATGAGCGAGGTAGATGGGGGCCAGAGCGGTGCCGATTCCGGCAGTGGCCAGGGCACCTGCGTTGCAATGGGTCAGGATGGTTGCATTGTCGGGAATAAATTGCTGGCCATGCTGACCGATGGCCTGACACATTTGGCGGTCTTCGGTTTCGATGGTTTTGGCCTCGGCAAGAAGGGTGTTTTTAAGCTGGCCTGTGGTGGCTTTCGGGTTGGCGGCTGTGAAGTCTTGTGCCGTCCGTTTTATGCGGTTGAGTGCCCAGAACAAATTGACTGCGGTGGGGCGGCTCTGGGCGAGGTAATCGGCGGTTTTCAGTACTGTTTTGAGGGTTTCTGCTGCCGGGGCGGTGTCGGGGATTTCACGACAGGCAAGACAGATACCATAAGCGGCAGCAACACCAATAGCGGGGGCGCCTCGGACGGCTAGGGTGGTAATGGCCTCAAAGAGCTGCTCGGGTGTCCTGCAGATCAGGATATCCATCCGGCCGGGCAGTTTCCGCTGGTCGAGCAATTCGAGGACGCCGTCAGTGAGGCCTATCCAACGCAATGTTTCAAATGCTTTTTCCATAATCACTTATAAGTATACTTAACAAGTATCATTCTGCCGCGAGGATGGCCACAGAACACATCGAAACGGACCATAGCCTCGCCTTGGGAGGACAATTTCAATCAGGATCAGTGTATATAAACCGGGTATTTCGCAGTTCAAGTGCCGTCTTGTTCTTTCAGAATATTTGGTGTATATTTTATACTTATCAGGTCAATTTTAAAGAAAAAACTTGGGTAAGTCGGGGAAAGAGGACATTGTCAGGAGTCGCGATGATACTGAAATACAAGACTAAACAGGAACTGAATTGATGTCGTATCTTTATGTCTTGATTCAAGGTGTTTTGATTGTTGTGATAGGAATGACTTCCCGGTTCACGACAAATCCTTTTATTTTTGCGGGATTGACAGGTGGGCTTGTCCTGATGGCCTGGTCGTTGCGCACTATGCGATTGGATAATCTCAATGTGTTTCCTGACTTAAAGGAAAAGAGCCGGCTGGTTACGTGGGGGCCTTATCGGTGGATTCGGCACCCCATGTATTCGGCGGTCCTTTTGGTGACGCTGATGCTGGTCTTGACGAATTTGACTTTATTACGATTTGGGTATTGGGTTATTTTGTTTGTGGATTTATGGTTGAAGTTTCGATACGAAGAAAGCCTCCTCTTGAAACGTTATCCCGAGTATGCCGAGTACCAAAGAACAACCGCGAGATTAATCCCACGGGTGTTTTAAGTGGGGAGAATCCCTTTTGGTCTATATTTATGATTATTGTCAGACAGGACCTCTGGTGTCCTGTGGAAAAATTAAAAATTCCTTTTTGATAGATAGCCAATCCGATAAAATAAAGTCAACGTGAGATTCTTTGTCGATTTATTTGAAAGGGTTCGAATCATGAAAAGACGAGAATTCTTGAAAAAGACTACGCTGGCTGCTGTGACTTTACCCAATCTTGCTTTTCTGGATAGTCTTCCCCTGCTGGCACAATCTGCCTTGATCCCCAAAGAAGTGGTGACAAAACCGGGTTTGCTGCCCAAACGAAAATATGGAAAAACAGATGTATTTTTGTCTATTATTGGATTCGGGGGCATTGTGGTTCGGGATACCGAGCAGGAGGATGCCAATCGTTTCGTGGCCGAAGCGTTTGAAAAAGGGGTCAACTACTTTGATGTTGCTCCGTCTTACGGCGATGCCGAAATCAAGCTGGGGCCTGCACTGGAGCCTTATCGCAAACAGGTATTTTTGGCATGTAAAACCACACAGCGGGACTATGCGTCAGCCAAACAGGAGTTCGAACGGTCGCTGGAGCGTATGCGGACGGATTATTTTGATTTATATCAATTGCATGCCATAACCGATGTCCAGAAAGATGTCGAGCGGGCTTTTGCCGAAGACGGCGTGATGAAACTGCTGCTTGAAGAAAAAAAACAGGGACGAATCCGTTATCTTGGATTTTCGGCACACTCCCATGAGGCGGCAGCCGAGGCCATGAAGCGGTATGATTTCGACTCCCTGCTGTTTCCGGTTAATTTTGCGGGATTCCTGGAAGGGCAGTTCGGTCCTGAAATCGTCACGCAGGCCCGGGACAAAGGCATGGCACTTCTTGCGTTAAAAATCCTGGCCCGTCAGCGTGTTCCGCAGGATGACCCGGTCCGAAAGCAATTTCCCAAATGCTGGTACCAGCCCATTACCGACCCCGAGGAGGCGAAACTGGCGATGACGTTTACGCTCAGTCAGCCTGTGACGGCGGCCATTCCTCCGGGAGACATTCGGAGCTTCAGGCTGGCGATGGAACTAGCCCCGCAGATCAAGCCGATTACAGAGCAGCAGGTTGCCAAACTGAAAGAGCTTGCCGCGACATTGAATCCGATTTTCAAGAAGCAGGCGTAAACCAAGCGACCGTTGCCTATGTACCCAGGAGCCATTGCTCGGCAAAGAGGCCCAAATCAATTAAATCGACGCGGCCATCGGAATTCAGGTCGGCCGATAACAGCGTCTGTCCTGCGCCGGAACGAAGCGTGGGGCAGGTCACATTTTCCACGATTTTCCACGTATATACAAAATCCCAGAATGAGCTGGTATTCACAAAAGTGGACTGGGTTTTCATTTCAGCGGTTGTCTTGCCTGTCCCCATGGCGCTGGTTGCATAAAGCGAGGTTTCCGTATCCCAGTAATTGCTGACATCCTCATAAATTCCGCCGGTGGCTATGGCGCCGCACAAGCCGCCAATATTGTAATTTCCCTTCGGTTCGCCGGTGGAGTAGGAATGAAAAATCTTGCCTTGCTGATTATACCCTACCAGCCCGCCAACGCCGTCAGAACCTGTGGCCGCGCCTGTGGCATAACAGGATGCGATTGTGCCGGAGACATTCCAGCCCACCAGCCCGCCGACATGTATTGAGCTGTTAACCGTTCCTGTAGCGTAAGAGGTGATAACAAGCCCCCGGTTCTGCCCTATTAATCCTCCGGCATCATATACACTGGAGACGGCCCCTGCAGCATAGCAGTTACTGACCATGCCGCCTTCATTGAATCCCACCAGCCCGCCAATCGTTCCATGACCGACAACAATGCCTGTGGCATAACAAGACTGAATCACCCCGCGATTGTATCCTGCCAGTCCGCCGACTGATCCGCAGCCGCTGGCGACGTTGGTTTTGACCGTGACGTCGGCAAATGAGGACTGAACCGTCCCCCAGTAATTGACTGCCACCAGCCCGCCGATATTGGATTGCGAACCGGTAACCGAACCGCTGACATGGCAGCCGATAACCGTACCGCCATTATTGATAGCCACCAAACCGCCGACACTGCTTCTACCCGTAATCGTCAGGTTTTCAATACCGAAGTTACGGATATGACTGCCGTATTCGATATATCCGAAAAGACCAACCTCATCACTGTTCGGCAGATAGATCACACCGTTACGGACAACATGGCCCTTGCCATTCAATATCCCTCGAAAAGGTGTGGCACGAGTGCCGATTGACGCCAGGCTTGTTCCGCTTAGATCGATGTCATTGATCAGGATAAAGTGTTTGCCCCAGTCTCCCGACATGATTGTCAACACCGCCCAGTCGGTGACTGTACTAATCCGATAGGGATCGTCTGGGGTTCCGCTTCCCCCGGTGTATGCAAAAACAGGACTTGAAATGGTTGCAACAATGAACACGTACCCTAGAAATGCACTCGCAGTTCGCATGACATTACCCTTTCTTTAAAAATTATGCCCCGGTTCATTGTATCGATTTGGCCGGAGGGATATCAATCCGGGAATATACCGATGAGAAATAAAATCTCTGTAAAAAACATAATTGCTGTATGTTTCAAGAGTTAGATTAATAGGCGACTGTTTTTAGCTGAATTTAGATGGTTGGTAAAGCCATGAAATAGAAAAAGGCTGGGGCTTTTTCAAGAATTCCGATGTTCCTCATTAAAATTAATAAGGAGGGGGCAGTTCAGCTTTTGCCGGTAAATTCCGGGGCGTCGGGGGGCAGGGCTGCGATACGCCGGGCGTAGAAGCTGATTCCGGGCTTTGCGCTGAAGCCGTGAGCAATAATGCTTAGCATAACCGTCATGATGACAGCAAGTCGGATGGTTGGTATTTCGGGCTGATGGGATTGTCGTTCGAGGCAGACTAAACCCAGGACAATGGACCCCAGTCCGCGCGGGCCGAACCAGCCCATAAATACGATGGTTGCCTTGCTCAGCCGGGTGCCGATTAGTGCGATTGCTACCGGCAGCATTCGTATCACCGTCAGGCTCAGAACGGCATACAGCAGGCACAATCCGTTGAACAGCGGCCAGGATTGGGCAACCAGTACGCCGAAAACAAAGAACATGAAGAGGTTAAGCAGTTGTCCCCAATTTTCACTGAATTCCACGCTTTGTTTGCCGACATCCTTAAAGCCCACCTGTACCGTGATGCCGGCGACAAAGGCGGCAATGAACATACTGCCTCCGACGACGCCGGTTGCCATGGCACACAACAGCGGCAGTACGACGACACCCAGCTGCTGCAGTGAATAGGCCATCCACTGTTTGCGATAGGTAACACCCAAAAACCAGCCGCCCATAAGACCGATGCAGATGCCCACAAGGGATCCCATGCCAAGCTGGTCGATCATGAAACGCACTATTCGTACATGAGTGCTTTCCTCCGTTGCACTTCCCACGGCGATGAAAAACAGCAGAAATGGAACGGAAAGGCCGTCGTTGAGGCCGGCTTCCACATTGAGGGCCTGACGAATCCGTATCGGTACCAGGGGGCTTTGGACAATACTTTGCCCCAGGCAGGGATCGGTCGGGGCGAGAATAGCGGCGAGAATGCCGGCTTGCCACAGGGAGATTTGAGGAAAGAGCAGCTTTGCAATAATCAGTCCAAGCAGAATGGTCAGCAGCATCCCTGTGCTTAGCAGTCTTGTGCACAAATGGCGGATAAACTTAAATACACCCCAGTCGGTTCGGCTGGCGTCGGTGAACAGCAGCAGCACCAGCCCGACTTCGGCGATGGTCAGGATATATTGGCGACCGAATTCCCACCCGCACAGCTCCGGGATGGCAAACCATGTCAGCATACCGGTCAGCATAAAGACAATAGGGGCAGTGATGATGGTTTGCTCCAGTCGTCGCGAGATCAAAATATAGAAAAACAGCAAAGTAAAGAAGATCCCAATCAGAGCCATGATTTCAATTTCCGTGTTTTTGAGTATTCACGTTATGCGACATTTCCCATGTATGTGGCTTATCGCCATGAATAAGTATAGGTTTTCAGAAAGAAAATGTCCATAAAAGAATAAGGAAAATTTAAAACATCCTAATTGCGGTTCGATGGCGGATAGAACTTCCCGGAGGTGCCCCGCTTATCCAGGAGAAAACATCCGGACTTGCAATTTGACCATTACTCATGTAGGATAATGTACAATGGGACACCGGGGGGCTTTTCGGTGATGTTAATGTCCTTTATTGAGGGTATTCATGGATGTAATTTATATAGTCGGACCGATGATTCTGATTGCAGTGGTGCTGGCGGCCGTATGGCTGGATCGCTGGAGCGTCCCTGTGATTCTGGTTGCACTGGGGGCCGGGATTGTTTTTGGAAGCGATGTGCTGAATTTATGGAATTTTGGCGACATGCACTTAACCAATCAGGTTGCCAATATTGCCCTTGTATTTATTTTGTTTCAGGGCGGCTTTTGTACCCGGCGGGATACCTTGAAGGCTGTAGCTTTACCTGCTTTGGGCCTGGCAACATGGGGTGTTATTTTAACGGCGGCGGTGACCTTCGGTATTCTTTATGAAATTCTGGGCTGGTCCTTCGAAAAGTCACTTCTGCTGGCGGTGATTATCTCATCCACCGATGCGGCGGCGACCTTTTCCATTCTTCGCCGACAGTCTCTGCCGTCAAAATTAGGCTCTACCGTTGAGATTGAAAGTGCCGCCAATGACCCGATGGCGATTCTATTGACCATTGTAGCGGTGCAGGGGTTCACCTCCGGGCAAAGCCAATGGTACCTCGTTATTTTATCTTTTTTCTGGAAATTTACGGTAGGACCTTTGGTGGGCTGGCTTTTGGCACGGGCGGCTCTTTGGCTTTTCAACCGCCTTTATCCCCAGGATCGGGGGCACTACTATGTGTTGTCGTTGGGGATTATTCTTTTAATCTATGGACTGGCCGAGTTGATTCATGCCAGCGGCATGCTGGCCGTATTTGTCGCCGGCTATGTCATGGGCAATCATTCGTTTGTTCATAAACAGGGGGTTTCCAATTTTTCATCAGCGCTGTCCACGATGGCCAATATCGGCATGTTTGCCTTGATGGGACTGTTGGTGTTCCCGCATCAATGGTCAACGTTGTGGCTCGATGGGATTGTTCTGTTTTTGGTTTTGACCTTTGCGGTCAGACCCGCAGCGGTATGGCTGGGGACGCTGGGAATGGGAATAAGCTGGAAAAACAAACTGTTTATCATGTGGGCGGGGTTGCGGGGGGCCGTCCCTATTGTTCTGGCCACCTACCCGGCCGCGGCGGGCCTTGCAATTGGACAGGATATTTTCAATCTTGTATTTTTTGCCGTTCTGTTATCCATACTGGTTCAGGGCTCAACACTGGGAAATGTGGCCAAATGGCTGGGACTGTCCACTCCCTCCCGACCCAAGCCATTTTTTAACCTGGAACTGATTACCATGGCCGAAAGCGACCTTGATTTGGTTGTGGTTGATTTGCCTGGTCCCAAAGGGGCCTCTGGCTCTCTAATTCGTGACTTGCAGCTTCCTCCGGAGGCTTTGATTACGATGATCACCCGCGACAAAGAAGTGATTCCCCCCAAAGGTTCTACCTGTTTGCAGGGATGGGATCATGTGACCGTGCTGGCTCATGCTGAAGATGAGGAATCCGTCCGCCGGGCGCTGCTTGCACCTTTTGAGCGATTATCAAAAGGCGAGGTATCAGGTAATCAGGGAGTATCAGGGTCTGTTTGAAGCGGAAAAGCTGGGTCGATGGGGCTGTTGGCCAGTTCGACCAGAAAATCTCGGATACGGCCGCAGACCAGTGACAGATATTGTCTGCCTTTTTCGGCATCCGGGGCGGCATTGCTGCTGACGGAACAATGGTCGTTGAGTTTTGAGAAATCCCGGCTGGTATAAACCCAGCCCTGCTGCATGGCCTCAAAGCGGAAAGGAGGAACGTTGCCGGGGCCGGCTTTTTCCAATTCAACGCAGTCCGGACAAATGACCATCGCTACGGATGTTTCGAGGGCGCCGCCGTGGTCGTCGCCTTTACCGAACAGGGTATCATGAATCTCTTTGCCGACCTTCCACCAGTCGCAAACAAATAAATGCACATCCATTTCGTACTGAATTTGGCGTATCAGCGGCTTGAAGTCGTTGCCGCCGTGGCCGTTGAGGAGAACGATTTTGCGGATACCATGCTTGCGCAGCGATTGAATCATCTCTGTCAGATAGGCATCGAGCGTCTTTTGGGAGACATGGATGGTCAGGGGAAATGCCAATAGATTGCAATCCACGCCGAAAGGGACGGCTGGCAGACAGATAATGGATTGGCATTTTTCCCATGCCATGCGGCAGGATTCCCGGGCGACATATTCGGTGTGGATGACGTCCATACCTTCGGGCAGATGCCGGTTGTGGGCTTCGACCGCCCCGACGGGGATGACGGCCACCTCGTAACGATGCTGCCGAATCCGATCCAGATTGGTGTACTTTAAATCCCATGCAGGGTTATTAGCTGCCATAATTATTTTCTCCATTTTATGCAGGAATTATATCGTTATACTTCAGGATGGGTCAAGTGAAAAGAATTGAGTGGCCTGACTCAGCGTCGGCAAAGCCGGCACGTTTGGCAGCGTTGACGGCGACAAAATACTGGCCGCTGCCGTTTTCATTGTAACTGCTGTACCAGGGCATGAAGGCCTTGGTGTAAAAGCTGTCAGTGCCATGGAATATCCTGATGGCGGGGACTCACTCTTTTTTACGGATTTTAATTTTCCGTGAGGCCGAAACCGTACCGTAGAGTTTCTGGGTATCGCAGGTGATGGTTACGGTCAGTTCTTCCTCGCTGCCGTTGATTTCGAAATCGTTTGGTACACGCCACGTGTACGCACAGGAACCTGCTCAGCAAAAGGGCATGGTGTCCTCAGCAACAATTTCACCGTCGGTACGGGTAATGATAATGTTAGGGTCCAGGGGTTTGCCTTCTTTTATTGTATATATAGAACCATTATTCCTTCTGTATTTCTTATCTATTAGAACCGACTTATCTTGAATACCAGGTATCATCACATCCAGTTTCGGATCAGCCAGAACCGCAGCGAATAAAATTTGATCATCCGGATGAAAGACATCCTGTTCTTTGGAAGGTTCGACAAAAATAAACTTTGCATGTGTAGATAAATCCAGGATATATGGGCGGTCTTTGCGAATGGTAATACCATAAACTGGTTTTTTGTCAGGCCTCTGTTCTTGATCATCAACAGAGATAGAGTCGTTCTCGCAAATACGAATTTTCAGGTTGTCGTATGTGATGTCAATACGACAGACATTGTAATCCCCGACCGGTACGGGCATTTCCGTAACCGATTCGGAAAAACGATTGTCGTCAAGGTTTCCGATTACAGCAGATCCCCCGGATGCATCCCTGAGCGAACCTCCAAAATCCATTTTTTGCAGGTCACGGCCGCCGGCGCTAATTTTGAGAATGCCCATCTCACCCTGATATGGCCGGGCGGCGATTTTGGTGACATTATCCAATGTGATGAATTCATAAAATTTGCTGTTGATGGGGTGTTTGGAGTAGAGTTCAGAGGATCCCCACCACAATAGAAACGCCTGTTTTTCAATATCATACAGTCCGAATTCATATTTTGGATTATCACCTAAAAAAACAAAGTAATCATGATTGTCGAGGATTATGCGAGCCCGATTTATTCTTGAGTTGTCTTCCATTCGTTGAATAAAATCGGGTAGTGCATTCCAAGGAAGCGTTAATTCATACAACGGGAACCTATCCAATGTACCGACAATGGTGCAGGGATCGCTGAGGAAATCCTTTTCTTTGGCGGCTTGTTCTGCGGGTATCAGGCCCGAGGGTCCCGGCTCACTCTTTTTGCGGCATCCCACCGAGGCGAACAAAACCGCCCCCATCATGAGTACCACAATGTATTTCCGCATAAAGACCTCTGCTCAAACAACTTGTTTTATGCATTACGTATTTTTGCGGATCTTGATTTTACGCGAAGCAGTAACCTCGCCATAGAGTTTCTGGGTATCATAGGTGACAGTCACGGTCAGTTCTTCCTGGTCGCCATGGATTTCAAAATCGTTTGGTACACGCCACGTGTACCCGCAGGTGCCGGCTCACCCAAAGGGCATCGTGCCCTCGGCGACGATTTCGCCATTGGTACGGGTGATGACGACGGCGGGTTCCAGCGATTTGTTCGGTTTTCGCACGGAAGGATTAGGGGTGTCGATGGTTTTGTCTTCTTGAACTGAAGTGTCATGGAGTCCGCGGATCATCACGTCCAGTTTTGGGTCCACCAGGACGGCGGCAAATTTGATTTCATCGCCCGGACGGAAGGTATTTTGTTCGCTGGATGGCTGGTCAAATACAACAACCGGAGGCGTGGAGAAATCCAGGACATAAGGCTGGTCTTTGCGAATGGTGATGCCATAGACCGTTTTTCGATCCGGTCCCCGTTTCTGGCCTTCGGCATTGGTATGATAATTATCGGAGATGCAGATTTTGAGAGTATCGTATGTGATATTCATAATATAAGGCGTGTAATCGCCGACGGGCACAGAAAATTCCATCCCGGGTTCGGGCCAGAGATCGTCATTAAGATTTCCCACTGCTGCAGAAGACCAGGATGCATCCCTGAGCGAGCCGCTGAACTCCATTTTTTGCAGGTCTCGACCGCCGGAGCCGATTTTGATGATGCCTATATCGCCCTGATATGGCCGAGCGGCGATTTGCGTGCCGTTGTTCACCGTGAGAAATTCGTACAGTTTGCCGCTGACAGGGTGTTTGGAATAGAGACTCCACGCCCCCCACCAGCTCGGTGCCTGTTGTTTCTGAATGTCATACAAGCTGAAATCACCTGATGGGGTTTCACCCAAAAGCACAAGATAATCACGGTTCTCAAGCGTTATATGGGCTTGCTTCAGGGTCTTTTTTTTGTTGTATTGCATCCGCCGGATAAATGACGGGAGATTCTCTTCGGGGATATCCAGTTTTGAAATCGTGGTTTCTTCCAGGGGGCAGAGGACCGTACTTGGATCGCCGAGGAATTCCTTCTCTTTGACAGCTTGCTCGGCAGGAGACAGGCCGGAAGGTACAGGCTTACTCTTTTTGCGGCATCCCCCGGTCGTAAGCAGCGTGATTAATAACAAGCATGTCAAAATCCGGATAATGGCGGCTTTGAAAGGTGTCATAGAATTTCTCTCTTGTCTGGAGGTCAGATATTCGATTCTGCGGGCTGGGCGGTCTGTTGCAGCTGCTTTTCCAGAGATGGCGGTTCTGCCATGTACTGACGCAGGCGATCGACGAGGATGTCACCCCAAAGTTTTGATTTGGCCATGTCTGAATCCTGCCCTGCGTACAACGATAATTGTGTCGTATTCACTCCCGCCAGATTCAGTTCCATCATCAGCGGGGTATTATTGCCGGTTCGAAATCCAATGCGAGCCGCCAGGTCATCGCAGCTTGAATCAAGTTTGGCAATAGACATCTGTTTGAGCAGGGCCAGTGCTGCATCGTGCGTTTCTTTTACGGGTGTATTAAATAAATAGTACTCAATTAGATAATAATTAATATTGTTCAAGTAGAGGCTCCGTTTTTTCTCCTGTTTTTGCTGCGGCACTTCATTTAAACAATCCACAATCCTGTCATACATCAGGGAACAGTGCTCCTCAAGCTGTGCTTCGGGAAGTTTAGCGGATTTGGCATCAATGGCCAGTCGGCAGGTATTCTCATTCAGCTTTACGACGGACAGGGTAAAGGCTGTACTGAGTGCAGATTGTACTTCAAAGGAGGCACTGAGAAAATCGACATAACGATTCTCGCTGCTGTTGCGGTCGATATTGCCGGGCATTTTCCATTCTTCGATCAGGACTTTTTTGGCGGCGGCAAAAACTTCCGGCACGGCCGCTCCGGGCAAATCCCATTGGGCCTGGTGCTTATAAACCCATGGATCTTTGGCGGAAGGCTGCCCGCCGCAGGGTTTTTCTGCGGGAGTCTCCCCCTGAGATTGAGATTGAACAGGGGTTGGTATGGGAGCCTTTTGTGAGTTCTGACAGCCGGACAGAATGATAGCAATAACCAGAAGAAAAAAGGTAAAACACATCTTTATCTGTGCCATTTTAGAGGCTCCTTTAATATTCAAGATTATATCCTTCGTTCCTTAATCTGACTATGACCCAGATGTTTTGTTTCAATGATTATTTGAAATTTAACAGAAAAAGTCAACAATTATCCATATAAATACAAGACTTGCGTTGTCGCCATGTCTGGATTTTATGCTATTCCGAAGTGAAAGATTCTTGACAAGGGGGCGGATTATCCTTACATTGTGGACTCTTTGAGCACTGCAACGGCGGAGAGAGTACGCCCTTGATGCAAAAGCATAAGTTCGATGATACTGAAACTAAAAACCAAGCCAAGATGGTTTGGCGATGATAAAAAATTGAAACCTCTATATTAAAGGAGACATTTTATGGCGACAAAAATTGCGATTAACGGTTTTGGCCGTATTGGTCGGCTTGTTTTCCGTGCTCTGGTCGAGCAGGGATTGCTGGGCACCCAATTTGACGTAGTAGCGGTGGGTGATATTGTTCCGGCCGACAACCTGGCCTACCTGATGAAGTATGATTCCATACAGGGTAAGTTCAATGGTACCGTCAGTTCCAAGAAGTCAACGCCGGACAAAGAGGCGGATGACGTGCTGGTGGTCAACGGCAAAGATATTCTTGTCGTCAGCGCCAAGACCCCGGCTGAACTGCCGTGGGCGAAATTGGGCGTACAGATGGTGATCGAATCCACAGGTCTGTTCACCGCTGCTGAAAAGGCAAAAGGCCACATCGATGCCGGCGCCAAGAAGGTCCTGATTACCGCACCCGCCAAAGGCGAGGATATCACCGTCGTGATGGGCGTCAATGATGACAAATATGATGGCTCCAAGCACCATATCGTATCCAACGCCTCCTGCACCACCAACTGCTTAGCTCCGGTCGTGCATGTGATTCTCAAGGAAGGTTTTGGTCTGGCCGAAGGTCTGATGACCACGGTTCATGCCTATACCGCCACCCAGAAAACCGTCGATGGCCCGTCCAAGAAGGACTGGAAAGGCGGCCGTACTGCGGCTCAGAATATTATCCCCTCGACCACCGGTGCCGCCAAGGCCGTGGCTCTGGTGTTGCCCGAAGTCAAAGGCAAGCTGACCGGCATGGCATTCCGCGTTCCGGTTCCGACCGTTTCAGTGGTTGACCTGACCTTCAAGACCGTCAAAGAGACCTCACTTGCTGAAATTAAAGCGGCGATGAAGAAAGCCAGCGAAACCTATCTGAAGGGCATTCTCGGCTACACGGAAGACGAAGTGGTTTCCAGTGACTTTATTCATGATGCACGTTCGTCGATCTTTGATGCCGGTTCCGCCGTTGAACTGAACAAGAATTTCTTCAAGCTGGTAAGCTGGTATGACAACGAATGGGGTTATTCCAATCGTACCATCGACCTGCTCAAGAAGATGGCAAAATAATTAAGGGTTTAAGAAAGCCTGTTGAATGACAGGCTTTTTTTTATTAGGGACAACTGATTAAGGGATGACGAATATGGCAAAGAAAACTGTTGCAGATATCGATGTCAAAGGCAAACGTGTCCTGATGCGGGTGGATTTCAATGTTCCCATCGATGCTCAGGGAAACATCACCTCCGACAATCGCATTGTCATGGCGCTGCCGACCATCAAGACCATTGTCGAAAAAGGCGGCCGGGTGATTCTGATGAGCCATCTGGGCCGACCGGACGGCGAAAAGAAGCTGGAGTTTACGATGAAGCCGGTGGCCAAGCGCCTGTCTGAGCTTCTGGGCAGGCCCGTGATTTTTGCCGATGACTGCATCGGTCCCGATGTGAAGGCCAAGGCTATGGCACTCAAGGATGGCGATGTGCTGCTGCTGGAAAACGTTCGTTTCTATAAAGCGGAAGAAATTAAAGATAAAAAAGCCAAAGAAGATGCTGCTCTTCGCAAGGCCAAAGATGAATTTGCAGGCCAGCTTGCTGAACTGGGCGATGTCTATGTGGATGATGCCTTTGGTACGGCTCACCGCGATAATGCCTCGATGCTGACGGTGCCGCAGCTTATGGGCAAGAAGCCCAAAGTCGTTGGTTTCTTAGTCGAAAAAGAACTGAAGTTCCTCGGCGATACCATCAATAACCCGGTTCGGCCCTTCGTGGCGATTCTCGGCGGCGCCAAGGTGTCCGATAAGCTGGCGGTGATTGAAAACCTGCTGAGCAAGGTCAACCGCATTCTCATCGGCGGCGCGATGGCTTATACCTTCTTTAAGGCCAATGGCAAAAAGGTCGGCAAAAGCCTGTGTGAAGATGATTTCATCGAAAAGGCCAAAGAGCTGTATGGCAAAGCCAAGGCTGCCGGATGCGAACTGGTATTGCCGGTCGATACCGTGATAGCCAAAGAATTCAAGGAAAACGCCGAGAATCAGGTTGTGTCCGGGGATATTCCGGATGAATGGCAGGGCATGGATATTGGTCCTGCGACACGCAAGCTGTTCGTCGAAAAACTGGCCGATGCCAAGACGGTCGTCTGGAACGGCCCGATGGGCGTGTTTGAGATGAAGCCGTTTGATGAGGGTACCAAGGCCGTTGCTCAGGCGGTTGCGAATGCGACCGGCAAGGGTGCCAAGAGCATCATCGGCGGCGGCGACAGTGCCAGCGCCATCAAGAAGATGAAGCTGTCGGACAAGGTAACGCATGTCTCCACCGGCGGCGGCGCCAGCCTCGAGTTCATGGAAGGCAAGAAGTTCAAAGCCATTGACATCCTGGACGAGAAGTAGAATTGTTATAATGAATGGGTTTGTCGTTCGCGGCAGACCCATTCTTTTTATCTACAACAGGTATTTATTATTAAGACCATGATAAACTTGCGAAAACTGCCGCCTGCTGGAACATACGAGCTGTCCCCGTCGATACTGAGTGCGGACTTTGCGAATCTGGCGTCCGAAATCGCCCAGGTCACGCAGGCCGGGGCAAAGATGGTGCATCTGGATGTGATGGACGGCCATTTTGTGCCCAATATCACCCTTGGCCCGGTCGTGGTCAAGTGGATTCGCAAGTGCACCGATGCCTTTCTCGATACACATCTGATGATCAGCGAGCCCGAGCGTTATGCAGAGGCGTTTATCAAGGCGGGTGCGGATTTGATTACGTTTCATATTGAAACCGTCAAAGCCCCGGCGGAGTTTATCAAGACCCTTCGCGGCCTGGGTGCTCAGGTCGGCATCACGCTGAACCCGGCTACCGAGGTCAGGACGATTGAAAAAGTCGCGCCGCTGTGCGATATGGTGCTGGTGATGACGGTCAATCCCGGCTTCGGGGCACAGGCATTCATGGATGATGCGGCTCAGAAATGCCGGCGCATACGCGAGGTTGTCGGGCCCAACGTGCGGATCGAAGTCGATGGCGGAATTTATGCCGACACGATTGTCACGGCACGCGATTACGGCGCTGATACCTTTGTGGCCGGCAATGCCATTTTCGGACAGCCCGACCGTGCGGCGGCAATGCATACGCTGTTAACCGCGGTAAATGGAAAATCATAGTTCATAGTAAAACGAGTATGGCGAAAAATAAAAAAGCAGGTTGGAATGGATTTTCACTGAAACCGCGTAAAGAGATGCCGGCCGGCCTCTGGATGGCCTGCTCCTCCTGTCAGCAGATGCTGTACCGAAAGACGGTGGAGGAAAATCTCAACGTGTGTCCGGATTGCGGCTGTCATTTCCGTGTGGATGGACCGACGCGGGTACGCCAGCTTGCCGATGAGGGGACGTTTGAGGAAATTGGGGCCAACCTCGGCAGCAGTGATCCGCTGAATTTTACGTGGGGGGACAGGAATTATAAAGACCGGATCAAGTTTGACCCGACCAAGAGCGAAACGCATGAGGCGATCCTCGTGGGCAAGACCTTTATCAAAGGCCGCGGGGCGGTGCTGGCGGTGATGGATTTTAATTTTCTGGGCGGCTCGATGGGTATGGTCGTCGGAGAAAAATTCTGCCGCGGGGTGGATATCGCCATTGAAGAAGGCCTGCCGTTTGTGGTGGTGTCGTGTTCGGGCGGGGCGCGGATGCACGAAGGGCTGGTCTCGCTGGCCCAGATGGCCAAGACCAGTGCCGCACTGGCACGGCTGGATGAAAAGGGCGGCCTGTATATTTCACTGCTCAGCGACCCGACCACCGGCGGCGTGGCGGCCAGCTTTGCGATGCTGGGGGATATTATTATTGCCGAACCCAATGCCCTGGTTGGGTTTGCCGGTCCGCGGGTGATTCAGCAGACTATCAAAATCGAGCTTCCCGAAGGCTTCCAGCGTTCGGAATTCCTGCTGGAGCATGGATTTATCGATATGATTGTCAAGCGGCACGATATGCGCAGCGAAATCGCCCGTCTGATTGATTATTGCGGCAAGTAAGCCCTAATACCTGCCGCGATTTACTCTGTTTTTAAACACAATCGGCGGCGAATTCTTTGGCTTGTTCTTTCCTGATTTGTTGGATATCCAGTGTTTGGATCCGGGCGTATAGCTCGTTTGCTTTTTTGCTGCATTCAATCCTGCGATAGGCAAATGCCATGTCAAACAGGATTTGGGCTTTTTGATTATCATCCGCCGAATTGGCGAATTGTTTTTCGAATTCGGCGATATTTCTCAGCTCGCTGTCCAGTTCAGCCAGTTCGGTTTGGCTTCGTTCCTTGTAATAACCTCGGGCCATTTTATGCAGCCGCTGATAGGTTTGACGAGCTTGTTCAAAATTCTCCAATTGACAATACGACTGGGCAATCCCAAAAAGACTCGTATCCTCACGATAATTATAACACAGCCTCAGATACCAGGTATCCAGTTCCTTTTGATACATGGCAATGGCGGTCGGATAGTTCTTCTGCTTGTAAAATTCATCTCCCCGTGTTTGGCAGCGGCCCTGCAAAATCCCCGGGATGCTAAGAAAGATAATACTGAATGAGCTTACATACGAAATCCAGCTTGACTGTTTTTTATCTTTGTAAACGTCGGACATCCATCCATCGTAAAGCTGGAAAGAAAAAAGAGGTAAGTAGCCGCCCAGCATCACCCAGATCGGTATAAAACTTTGAACCGAATACCCGCGGAGAACGCCGATAATCGCAACGATCAAAAACTGGCCCAGACATGCCAGCCCAATCCACTGACAGAGTTTAACCCAAACCGGAATTTTCCGTGAAGTCGATGCAGTGTCCATAAAGTACTCCTTCATTGCGAAACGGGAAATTTCAAGTACGATCAGTATTAAATGCAACTGGCGGCGAATTCTCTGGCTTGCTCTTTCCTGCTTTCGGGAATATCCAGTGTTTGGATCCGGGCGTATAGTTCAGTTGCTTTTTTGTTGCATTCAATTTTGCGATAAGCCAATGCCATATTAATCAGGATATAAGCTTTTTGATCATCATCTGCCGCATCGGCCAGTTGTTTTTCCAGTTCGGCGATATTTTTCAGCTCGCTGTCCAGTTCAGCCAGTTCGGTTTGGCTTCGCTCCTGGTAGTAACCTTGAGCCATTTTATGCAGCCGCTGATACGTTTGATGAGCTTGTTCAAAATTCTCCAATTGGCAATACGACTGGGCAATCCCAAACAGACTCATATCCTCACGATAATTATACCGCAGCCGCAGATACCAGGTATCCACTTCTTTTTGATACATGGCAATGGCGGCCGGATAGTTCTTCTGCTTGAAAAATTCTTCCCCCCCTTTCTGATAGCGGCCCTGCATGATCCCCGGGATGCTGTTAAGCCCAAAACAAAAAAAAACGAGATAGAACATCCAGGAGAGGCGTAGAAATTGCCTGCATGTCATTCTGGGTATTTCTTCAGAAAACACAATGACTCTTCCAAGATATCCGAACGATAGCAGAACTGATCCGCCTGACATCACATAAGATGGAGTATGGCTTTGAACAGAATACCCGCGGAGAACCCCGATAATCGCAACGATCAAAAACTGGCCCAGACATGCCAGACCAATCCACTCACAGAGTTTAATCCAAACCGGATTTTTCGGTGGAATCGATGCAGTGTCCATAAAATGCTCCTTCATCCAATAATAAATCGGAATTACTGCTTAACTATTTTAAAAAAGCAACCGCTTCATTTTACACATCTGGTGACAACAGTAAAACAATTGTACCCCTTTCCGGCCGCTTTTGTCAACCTGAATCGACAATATCCTGATTTGTTTGACCTGTTGACAAGGTTTGAGGCGGCAGGGAGCCTCTCTTTTAATCTGCGAAAATCTGTGAAATCAAAGGTTTCTTTTCTGTGATTTTTGCGTATAATTCAGTGGTTTAAATGGATATAGAATATGGGATATTTTAGAGAGACAATCGAGAAGATGGAAGGCTACACGCCGGGTTTTCAGCCGAAAAATCCGGATGCAGTCAAACTCAACACCAACGAAAATCCATATCCCCCGTCCCCCAAAGTACTTGAGGCAATTCGGGGGATTGCAGATTTTCAGGTCCGACGCTACCCCGACCCCATGGGCGGTGCGTTTCGTCAGGCGGCATCCGAGATCTTTGACCTGCCGGATGACCATATCCTCTGTGTCAACGGGGGCGACGAGCTGCTCAATTATGCCTTTCGGGCTTTCTGCGATGCGGACCGGCCGGCGGCATGGGTCGAGCCGACCTATTCGTTGTATCCGGTGCTGGCCAGGCTGCAGGATTGCAGGGCGATCCAGATTGACCGGAATAAGGATAGTCTGGAGGAATTGGCTCGCATTAACGCTCCATTTACCATCGTTTGCAATCCGAATGCCCCGACCTGCGATTTTACGGCGGTGGATAAGATTGCCGAACTGGCCAGCCGGCTTGAAGGTGTTCTGCTGGTGGATGAAGCCTATGTGGATTTTGCACAGGATCATTGCCTGCGGCTGGTGAGGGATTTCGCCAATGTAATCGTGCTGCGGTCGATGAGCAAGGGCTATTCGCTGGCCGGAATGCGGGCCGGGCTTGGATTTGCCCAGCCGACGCTGATTGAAGGATTGGTGAAGGTCAAAGATTCGTATAATATTGACGCGGTAACGATTGCGGCGGGGGCGGCGGCACTGCGGGATCAGGATTATCACAACGACTGTGTCGGCAAGATTATCGCTGAACGGGACCGTGTGATTGGCGAACTGCGGAAGCTCGAATTTGCGGTGCCGGACAGTGCGTCGAATTTTATCCTGGCACAATGCATCAGATTGCCGGCCGAAAAGCTGTTTAAGTTGCTGGCCGATCGGGATATCTATGTGCGGTATTTTTGTCTGCCGGGCCTGGAAGATAAGCTGCGGATTACCATCGGTACGCCGAGTCAAAATGATCAATTGCTGGCGGCGATCAAGGACATTCTAAACAGGGAATAAAGCTATGAACACGGTGATGGGTTGGAGTGCACGGTTCGTTGTGATGGTGGTTCTTTTGGCGGTTTGTTCCTGTCGGACGGCTCAGCCGGTTCTGTCGGAATCGCAGGTCAAGGCGATCAAGGAAGAGGTTCGGGAAATCCACGATAAAATTACAGACGCTGCGGCACGAGCGGATGTGGAAACAATGTTCAGTTGCGTGGCGGAAAATGGTGACAGTATTTTTATCAATGATGGGAAACAACTGCTGACCCGCAAACAAGCATATGATTTGTATAAAGAACGATATAAGGGCATCCAGAAAGTCGAGTATCAATTCAGTCGGCAGGATGTTACGGTCATTTCGCCGCAGACGGTGCTTTGGATAGAGCAGGGCCGGGCAGAAGTCACGACGACAGACGGCCGAACCTTCGGTGCTTCATTCAATCAGACGATCGTGTTTGTATTGAAAGAAGACGGGTGGAAATCGCTATATGTGCACTCCTCGGATGACAACGGGTAACAGTTCAGATAAATGGAACGATGACGATGAACAGAAACGCACGAATTGAACGGAAAACAACCGAGACGGATATTGCTTTGAGCCTGAATCTGGACGGCAAGGGGCAGTACCAGGTTGATACCGGGATTGGTTTTTTTGATCACATGCTCAGCCATCTGGCCAAGCACGGTAAGATGGATTTAACCCTGCGGGCCAAAGGCGACTTGCATGTCGATGCCCATCATACGGTCGAAGATGTGGCGATTTGCCTGGGGCAGGCACTATGTGATGCACTCGGTGACAAGAAAGGCATTGTGCGGTTTGGCGACAGTGTGGTGCCGATGGAAGATGCCAAGGCGCAGGCGACGGTGGATTTGTCCGGCAGGCCGTATCTGGTTTACCGGGTTAAATATAATACGCAGAAGATTGGCGATTTTGATGTGGAGTGTGTGGAAGAGTTTCTGCGGGCGTTTTCCACGGCGGGGAAATTCAACCTGCACGTGGATGTGCCCTACGGTACCAACAGCCACCACATCGCTGAGGCGATTTTTAAGGCATTGGGGCAATCCATGGCGGCGGCGGTCAAGGTGATCGGCGGTGATATTCCGAGTACGAAAGGGATTCTGTGATTGGGCAGCAGTACGACTATCGCAGCGGAATAGGCACGGATATTCATCGGCTGGTACCGGAACGAAAACTGATCCTGGGCGGTATCGAGATTCCGTTTGAGCTGGGGCTGCTGGGCCACAGCGACGGGGATGTGGTGTTGCATGCCGTGACGGATGCAATTCTGGGAGCGGCTGGGCTGGGCGATATCGGGATGATGTTTCCGGATACCGACCCGCAGTGGAAAGATGCCGACAGCGCCGAACTGCTCAAGCAGGTAGTCTGGAAGATCAGCCAGCAGGGCTGGGAGATGGTGAATGTGGATTTGATTGTTCACGCACAATTGCCCAAGCTGGGGCCGTACCGGGGACAGATGAAACGCCGCATCGCCGAATTGCTGGAAATGGATTTTGCCAATGTCAATATCAAGGCCAAGACCAATGAAGGCCTGGATGCCGTCGGAGAATGTCGGGCGATTGCCGCGACGGCGATTACAATGCTCCGGCGAAAAGTAAAATAAAACAGCCGTGATGAATTAGCTGGTTTAAGTGGGATTGTAATATTATGGGATTGCACGTTTATAATACGCTGACGCGAAAGACCGAAGAGTTTGTGCCGCTTAACCCCGGTAGGGTGGGGATGTATGTCTGCGGGCCGACGGTGTATGGCTCGCCGCACTTGGGACACGGCAAAAGCTATGTCAGTTTTGATATCATTGCCCGCTGGCTGCGGTATCTGGGCTATGCGGTGACGTATGTGCAGAATATCACCGATGTGGGCCATCTAACCGATGATGCCGATGCGGGCGAAGACAAGATTGCCAAGCAGGCCCAAAAAGAGGCCAGGCATCCGATGGCGATTGCCGAGTATTATACGTGGATGTATTTTCGCGATATGGACAGGCTCAATTGTCTCCGGCCGGACATCAGCCCGCGCGCGACGGGACATATTCCCGAACAGATTGAGCTGGTGCAGACTTTGATTGACAAGGGCGTGGCGTATGAGGTCAATGGCTCGGTGTATTTTGATGTGACGAAATGGCCGGGTTACGGCAAGCTGTCCGGCCGCAATGTCGAGGAAATGCAGGCGGGGGCGCGGATCGAGGTCAACCAGGAAAAACGCAATGCGGCTGATTTTGCCCTGTGGAAGAAGGCCGAGTCCAATCATATCATGCAGTGGAACAGCCCCTGGGGCAAGGGGTACCCCGGCTGGCATCTGGAGTGCTCGGTGATGAGCATGAAGTATCTTGGCGCGACAATTGACATTCACGGCGGCGGGCTGGAAAACCAGTTTCCGCATCATGAATGCGAAATCGCCCAGTCCGAAGCGGCCAACGGCGTGCCGTTTGTCAAATACTGGCTGCATAATAACATGGTCACCGTCAACGGCCAGAAGATGGGCAAGAGCCTGGGCAATTTTATTACGCTGGACCAGTTGTTCACCGGACAGCACGCGGCCCTGAGCCGGGCGTATGACCCGCTGGCAGTGCGGCAGTTGATTCTGAACAGCCACTACCGGATGACGATTGATTTTTCGGATGCGGCGCTGTCGGCGGCCCAGAGCGGTTATGACCGGATTGCCGCGGCCGTGCAGGGACTTCGCCACAAAATGACCTCCGCCCCGGCAGGAGACGCTGATGCGTCCGTGCTGGCGGAGCTGGATGCGGCAAAATCGAAGTTTGAAGAAGCGATGAACGACGACTTTAATACGGCCATTGCCATATCCGTATTGTTTGAGATGGTCAAAATCAGCAATCGTCTGCTGGAAAATCCGAAGGTGACCGCCGCGACACTCAAGGCGATTGACGACCAGTTCCGTCGTCTGGGCGGCGATGTGCTGGGGATTGTGCCGGCCCAATATCCGCAGGCGGCAGGGGCGGATAATGAACTGCTGGATTTCCTGATTGGCCAGATGATACAAAAGCGGATGGAGGCCCGCAAAAATAAAGACTTTGCAGCGTCCGATGCGATCCGCAAAGACCTCGAAGCCCGCGGCATAGTCCTGGAAGACAAGCCCGGCGGCGTAACCACGTGGCGACGGAAATAGAAGTTGGAATCCTGAATTAAAGGGGCTGGCCCCATTTATGATTGTCGTAGGAATTGACCCCGGTTTGCAGGTGTGCGGCTATGCGGTCATCAAGGCGGAACTGTTGCGGACGACCTTGCTGGAGGCGGGGGTGTTCCGCACTGATGGCAAAAAACTCCTTGAGCAGCGGCTCTGCCAGCTTGCCGAAGATATGCGGACGGTGGTGGAAAAATACCGGCCAGAAATCGTGGCCGTCGAGCAGTTGTATTCGCATTATCAACATCCGCGGACAGCAATTTTAATGGGCCATGCCCGCGGCGTCCTGCTGCAGCAGGCCGGTGCGATGGAGGCCGAGGTACGAAGTTTTTCAGCGACGCGGATTAAAAAATCGCTGACCGGCAACGGCCACGCGGGGAAACCCCAGATGCAGCGGGCGATCCAGTCGGTCCTCGGCTTGGCGGCCCTGCCGGAACCTGCCGATGTGGCGGATGCCATCGCCGCGGCCCTGTGCTGCATCAATGACAGAAAAAAGTAAAATTTAGACGGGATTAACAGGTTCTAAAAAAAGAAATAAAAATATGATCGTACAAATCGAAGGCAAATTGGTGAGTCTTGATGAAGCGTCCTGCTGGGTGGAGGTGGGGGCGGTATGCTATGAGCTGATGCTGCCGGGTTATGCGGTCAATCGCTTGAGTGGCCAGACCGGCTCGACGGTGACGCTGTGCACGATGGAATATTATGAAGGCACACTTGGCGGCGGCAACCTCGTTCCCCGCATGGTGGGTTTTCTGACCAAAGAGGACCGGGAGTTCTTTGATATTTATACGAGCGTCAAAGGCATGGGAATCAAGAAGGGATTGAAATCGCTGGCTATGCCAATCGAACGGATTGCCGGTGCGATTGAATCCGGCGATGAGAAGATGCTGGCGACGCTGCCGGGGGTGGGCAAGAAAATGGCCCAGATGATGGTTGCTGAGCTAAAGGGCAAGCTGACCGCCTTTGCCGTCGCGAGCCAGGCCGAAGGGCAGCCGCGGGCGACGTTTGCGACCTATCAAACCGAGGCGCTGGAGATTTTGATCGCCTGGGGCGAAAAGCGGGCAGAGGCGATGGAGTTGATCGAACTGACATGTCGCAAGCATCCGGAGGTGAAAACCGCCGAGCAGTTGGTTCCGCTGGCCTACCGGGTCAAGCAGGGGGTTGAAGTATAAAAATGAGTGTAAATTGCAGAGAATAGCATGGCTATAGATCGTGTCATCAGCGCCGACAGCGGCGGAGATCGGGAAGAGCAGTTTAATACCGCCCTGCGTCCCAAACGGCTGACGGAAATCGTCGGACAGAATAACGTGGTGGAAAAGCTGTCGATTGCCATCGCGGCGGCGCGGCAGCGCGGCGAACCGCTTGAGCATATTCTGTTTTATGGGCCGCCGGGGCTGGGCAAAACCACCCTGGCCAATGTGATTGCCAACGAGATGAACGCGGCCATTCGGGTATCATCCGGGCCGTCATTGACAAAGCAGGGCGATGTGATGGGCCTGTTAAGCAATATCAACACCGGCGACATTCTGTTTATCGATGAGATTCATCGGCTCAGTGCCCCCGTGGAAGAGTTTATCTACCCGGCAATGGAGGATTTCAAGGTCGATTTTACCGTCGATAGCGGTCTGCATGCCAAGACGATCAATTTTCCGCTGAAACGCTTTACGCTGATCGGGGCGACAACCCGGGCGGGGCTGCTCAGTGCGCCCCTTCGCAGCCGATTCGGGATGCTGTATCATCTGGAGTTTTATTCGATTGAGCAACTCACATCCATTTTGCGTCGGTCGGCCGGCCTGCTGAATTTATCATTTCAGGAAGGAACGCTCGAATTAATCGCCGCCCGCAGCCGAGGAACGCCGCGTATTGCCAACCGCCTGCTGAAACGAGTGCGGGATTATGCCCAGGTCAAAGGCAGCGGCAAATTGACGCGGGATATTGTGGATAATTCACTGAAGATGGAGCGGATAGACCATCTGGGGCTTGATGATCTGGACCGGGCGTTTATGAAGGCGCTGATTCAGGTGTATGAAGGCGGTCCGGCCGGGATTGAGGCGATTGCTGCAACCCTCGGCGAGGAACGCGATACCCTGGAAGATGTGGTCGAGCCCTATCTGCTTCAGATTGGCTTTGTTCGTCGGACCAAACGCGGTCGGGAAATTACGCGTGCCGCATACGACCACCTTGGTCTGACCATGCCGCAATCGAAAAAAGAAACCCCGGCCACCCAGCCTGAATTATTTGAAGAGCAGTAAGGTCATTAAGACAAAAACCACTGTGCCAGTTTAAGCGGGCGATGAAGCAGTTGCGTGAAGTGGTGCAACATGGCATTCTGAAGCTGGCGGAGCAGCGGTTCGGATGTTTTGGAAAGCCGCTGCGGTTCGCTCAGAGCTGACGCGGCATGAATATCCAGCCGGATTTTTTCCACGAAGGCATTTTCGCATCCGGGACAAAGCAGCCCCTTGGCCTCACTGGAAAAATACGCGTATTTCCATCGGCTGCTGAATGAATCCGAACAGTTGGCGCAGCGGTCCATCACCGGGCCGATACCGATTTCCTGCAGCAGGGTCAACTCAAACGCAACCATGTGAGCCAGTTGCGCGGCGGTTTGCGAGACGCTCTGGACGGAATCCAAAAAATGCACAAAGCCGTCAAAAAGCTGAGGATGAGGGTCGTTCATTTCAGTCAGGGACTCCATCAATTCCGCAGCCAGCAGCCCGCAATTCAATGCAAACAGATTCTGCCGCAGCGGACGAAACCGCAATTGCTGAGAGAATTCGCTCAACGTTGTCAGGCCGTCTTCTTTGGGTATGGTAAAGACAGCCGGGCCAAACGAAAACGGCTCAATCGCCCCATCCATTGCCGATTTGGGGCGTTTGGATCCTTTGGCCATGCAGGCAATTTTGCCATGGTCGCGGGTCATCAGGGTGACGACCTGCGAGGTGTCGGAATAATTGACCGCCCGCAGACAGATGGCCTCATCTTTTTCGAGCATGGCTCGGCCTCCTTAAGCGTCTTGCTCAGTATCGGGCTGGAGTTTTTCGATTCGCACGCGGCGAACACTTCGGGGTTCCGCGGCAGTGATAGTAAACCGCAATCCCTGATAATCAAACGTCTGGCCGATTTTGGGAATATAGCCCAGGTGCGAAAAGACAAATCCGCCCAGCGTGTCATAATCTTCCTCATCCGGCAATTCGATATGCAACTGGCCGTTGACGTCATCAATATACATCCGGGCATCGACTTCGCTAATCGTATCACTGATTGTTTTAAATGCTTCGGTCTGACCGGTGTCGTATTCATCCTCAATATCACCGACAAGCTGTTCGAGGATATCCTCGATGGTGACAATGCCCGCGGTGCCGCCGTATTCATCAAGGACCACGGCGATATGCAGCTTTTGTTTTTTGAATTCATGCAGCAGGTCTCGCAGCGGTTTGGTTTCCGGAACAAAATAGACGGGCCGCATTTTCTGGCGAAGATTAAATGTGCCGGGATTGCCGCCGATTTCCGACAGCAGGTCCCGCACATACAGTACGCCGATGATATTATCGATGGTTCCTTCGTAAATCGGGATGCGTGAATGGCCTGCCTGAGAAATGGTCTTGACAATGGTGGATAAGTCCACATCCGAAGGCAGTGCAATCAGATCGGTTCGCGGCGTCATAATCTGCTCGGCCGTGGTCTCGTCCAGTTCAAGGACGTTTTCAATCATATCCATCTCTTCTTCATCCACAACGCCTTCGAGCTTGCCCTGCTCGACAGCGCTGAGCAGTTGTTCTTCCATAATTTCATCGGTTGACTTGATCGGAGCGCCGGCCAGCCGCCGCACCAGCCGGTCATGCCAGACGAATATCTGAAGGACCGGCTTCATCAGAACCAGGATAATCGCCATCAATGGATAGGTTCGCGGCAAGATATATTTTCCGGCGTGTTTGGACCAGGAATGAGGAATCGCCAGGGCAAAGGTCTCAATCAGTACCATGCTGATAACCAGCGTGACGATATAATGCCGGTCGGCGAACAGATGTGTCAGACCGAGAATGATGCCGGTATTGAACAGGAGTCGAAAAAAACCACAGGTCAGGTTGATGGCTTCGCTCTGCTGAAAAAAACGGTCGAAGAGTTCTTCTTTTCCTGCGATGCGAAAGGCATCATGCAGTTTGACCTTGCTCATGCCCCGCAAGGTCAGCGAGTGAAGCGAAAAAAACAATGACAGCATCGTCAGAAGGCTGATCAGTAAAATAGCCAGTGTTGTATCGCCCACGATTACTTATCCTTTCCTTGTCGAATCATAGACTTTGCCGTATCCCGCATCCTGCAGGATGGCATCTTCTTCACTATGCATACGCCGGGCTTGTTCCGGCTGAAGGTCGTCAAATCCAAGCTGGTGCAGCAGGCCATGGACCAGGTATAGAGACATCTCCGCCTGGGCGGAATGGCCGCGTTTTTGAGCCTGACGTCGAGCCTGTTCAATATTAATAAGGATATCAAAATGTTTTAAAGGTTCCAGTTCATCAGTCAGATCAAAGCTGATCACATCCGTTGTTTTGGTGGTGTTAAAAAATTGTTTATGCAGGATTTTGATCTGGCCGTCATCCACGATACTGACGGAGACGTGGGCCGGCACTGCATCAAAACGTTTGCAGACCTTCCGGGCCAGTTGCCGAAACCGGGCGGTATCAAGGTCCGAACAGGGGGCCCGACAGTCCAATTGAACTGAAATGGATGCACGTTGAGTTTTCATTGTATCTGCTGGGTACTTCCGACCGTTGCGGGGCGAGGCGAACTGTCTTCAGAGCCGTTGGATTTTGGATAAGCGATTCTGCCGTGGTGGTGGGCCGCCAGCGATTTAGCCAGGGCTGCCTCAATACGGCTGAGTTCTTTCAGGGTCATGTCGCATTCATCGAACTGGCCGTCCTGCAGTCGTTTCATGGCAATGGAGTGTACCAGCGATTCGATCTTGGTCGGTGTCGGTTCGGTCACGCTGCGACAGGCGCTTTCGGCCGCATCGGCCAGCATGACAATTGCGGATTCTTTGGTTCGGGGCTTGGGGCCGGGATAGCGAAACTCCGCTTCGGAAACCGGCGACATCTTTTCATCCTGGCGTTTTCTGGCCTCATTATAGAAAAATTCCATCAGCGTGGTGCCGTGATGACTTTCAATAAATTGCCGCAGAACCGACGGCAGTCCGTATTCACGGGCGATTTCAATGCCATCCTTGACGTGGCCGACGATGACCAACTGGCTCATTGCCGGAGAGAGCTGTTCGTGCCGACTGACCGAGCCCATCTGGTTTTCGACAAAATAACCGGGCTTGTTGATTTTGCCGATATCATGATAATAAGATCCTACGCGGCAAAGCAGACCGTTGGCCCCGATTGCCTCGGCGGCATTTTCCGTCATGGACCCAATCAACAGGCAGTGGCTGAACGTCCCCGGAGCTTCCATCGCCAGTTTTTTCAGCAGCGGCTGGTTGGCATCACTGAATTCCATCAGCGTCATGCTGGTTGCGATTTTGAAGACTCGCTCGATAATCGGCAGGAAAGCCTGAATGACTATGCCAACAGCAATCGTTACTGCGGCGGCGGATGCGGCCGGTTTCAGGATTTTCCAGAAGATGTCGGTTGTTGTCCGCTCATTGAGTATTGGGATATATTGGATTGTCTGCATGGCGGCTGCAATGATAAAAACAATCAGGGCTGCGGACGCAGAGACCTGCACCAGCTTCATGCGGGTTCGTATTTCACGCAGGCTGAAACAGCACACCGTGGCCCCGGACATCATGGTCAGAAATAATTCCACCGTGGCAATCCGGCCTACGGCAAAACAGGCCAGGATGGAATAAAACAGGCTGATGCCCAGTGCAAATCGCTGGTTATACACAATCGTCATGATCATCGCTGCGGTGATGACGGTTCCGGTTGCCAGGTATTCCCATTCCGGATACATCGACCCGATGCGCGTCAAGGCCAGCAGAAGCCACAGCAGAATAGCCAGGTTCAGGCAGCGGGACTTTCTGCCGATGATTCTGGGCTGATAATGGTTGATATATAATGCCGCGGCCAGGCAGGTCAGGACAACAATGATCGTCAATGCGGCCAGTTCTGCCAGGGGTTTAAAACTGGAAAACAGAACGGTAAGAACCGTTTTATCTTTGGTATCCAGTCCCAGCAGATAGACTGCCCCAGCCATAAACAGCAGCAAAACACCAATCGCCGCCGGATAGGGGCCATTGATGAACGTGCCCAATCGCCCAATTCGCTCGGCCGCCATCGTATTGCGGACCAACTGTCGTCGGGCACTGATTTTTTTTCTCGAAAAGATCACGTCAATGGCTGCCTGCTAAGAGTTATTTTTATTCTGGTCATACGCCTGGACAATGCGATGAACGAGATTGTGGCGGACAATATCGGCTCGTTCCAGTTCTACAAATCCGATTCCTGAGACACCCTGTAATTTTTTGGACGCATCGATGAGACCACTGACCTGTCCTCGCTCAAGGTCGGTCTGGGTCGTATCGCCGGTAATGATCATCTTGGAACCCCGCCCCAGCCGTGTCAGAAACATCAGCATCTGAGACGGCGTGGTGTTCTGGGCCTCATCGCAGATAACTACCGCTTCATTCAGTGTGCGTCCCCGCATAAACGCCAGCGGGATCACCTCGATGATATCCATTTCCATGAACTTCCGCATCTGGCCGAATTCCATCATATCTTCGAGGCTGTCAAACAGGGGACGCAGATACGGATTGACTTTGGCCTGAAGATCGCCGGGCAGAAACCCGAGCCGTTCCCCGGCTTCGACTGCCGGACGGGCCAGAACGATTTTGCGAATCTGTTTTTTCTTCAGCATCGACACGGCCACTGCCACCGCCAGATAGGTCTTGCCCGTCCCGGCGGGGCCGATGCAAAACGTCATATCATTTTTCACCATCGTTTCGATGTAGCGGTACTGGCCGGTGGTAAAAGGTTCGATAATGCCTTTGTGAGAATACACTTCAATGACATCATTGCGTTCGGCGCGAGCCTTGGTGATAATCGAATGGGCCAGAAATTCCCGCACATCATTTTCATTAAGCTGCCTTCGCTGCAGAATCTGTTTTTGCATCCGGTCGATGATTTCCGCGGCACGACGGACATTGTCCGGCTCACCGGTCAGGATGATGCTGCCGTTGCGGGCGGTGATTTGGATATTGAGATTATTTTTCAGCAGGCGCAGATGAATATCCGCCGGCCCGAATAATTCGAGCCGTTGTGCCTGCGATTCCAATTCTATGTGTATTTCCAACCTGAATCCTTAGATGCCGCAGCATATCCAGAAATAGACAAACGCCGCTGGTGCGGTCGCCAGCGGTGAATCAATTACGTCCAATACTCCGCCAAATCCGGGAATCAGACTTGCGGAATCCTTGACTGACGCGTCCCGTTTGAGCATCGACTCGGCTAAATCACCCAATTGTCCGAGTATGGCAAATATGGCTCCAAACAAGACCCCGGCCATCGGGTCCATTATACCACAAAACCGGGAAAAACAGAAGCCCGTTATCGCGGCAAAGACCACCGCCCCAGCCAGTCCCTCCCAAGTCTTGCCGGGGGAAATCGAGGGGGCCATTTTATGCTTTCCGAACAGTCTGCCTGCGGTGTAAGCCCCTATATCAGAACATTTTACAGTAAAAATAAACATTAAAAACGCCCAGACTCCATAATGGATTCGGATGGCCGGCACAAAACTGCACAATAACCCCAGATACATCACCGAAAACACGGTCGCAGAGCAATTTTTTAGCACGCCTTGAGTTCCAAAACGGACCCCATGAGTCAGGAAGCTGAATAAAACAACAAAAGAGAGCAGAAGAAG
>JBDKVE010000192.1:0-7267 GCA_039679345.1 Anaerohalosphaeraceae bacterium | reverse complement strand
GCCCGACCAGTAGCCTTTCCAGTTGAAGCCCGTGGTGCCGTTGACCGTCACTTTCAGCGGCCAGCCGAGCATGCCGCTCTGAACGAGCTTTTTGATCGGCTTGACCGTGGACCCGAAACCATAAAACTCGCTGTCGAACCGGAACCAGGTATTGAGCCGGAAGATGCGTCCGTATTTCTGAACCGCCTCGACGACCTTTTTGCCCTCGCTGATGGTGCGGGTCATGGGTTTTTCGCACCAGATATCCTTGCCCGCCTGCGCGGCCGCGACCGAAATCAGGCCGTGCCAGTGCGGCGGGGTAACGACGTGAATAATATCAATATCATCCCGCTCCAGAACCTCGCGAAAGTCGTGATAGCCCTTGACGTCCGGCCCTACCTTGGCCAGTGTGCTTTGTAGATGTCCGCGGTCCACATCACAGATCGCCAGCAGCTTGGCACCCGGATAGTTCAAATGCCCCTGCCCCATGCCGCCGACACCGATGACCGCCTTGGTCAACTGGTCGTTGGGCGCCACCACCCCCGGCCCGCCGAGCACATGGCGCGGCACTATCGTAAATCCCGCAATGACTCCCGCTCCAGCCCGTAAAAAATCCCGTCGTGTCAGTCTCGTTTTTTGCATGTGTAAGTCCTTAAATAAGTGCATATTAGTATAGTGATGACACAAGGCCTGTTTTGGTTTCAAATCAGATTCGATTTTGTGAGGCCACAGACAGCAATTTTATGATAGCTGAAATCGTCAATCGTCCTTCGACAATCGACCCTCTCACCGCATGTTTTTCCAAAGAGCCGAGAATACACCTCACAGGCTCTTTATTGTCTGTTTTCTATCCGAAAAGTCAACACTTTAAACCGGCATTAATCCCTAAAACAGAGATAATATTATCAGTTTGTCAGGCAAACCAGAAATCCAGTGCAAAAAACTCCCCAGAAGATGAAACATAAAAACCAATCATTTTCATGCTTATTTTGATTGGTTCAGTGCCAGTTCTATGCCTCCATCCCAGATCGCTTGGCATAATGTAGCCCAAGCCTCCGCGCTTGGGGTCATTCCGCCTCGCCGCAGGCGAATCCAATCTCCAATTCAATTGGAACACCTTCGGCAAAGCCCATATACTGGCAAACACATAGGCTCGCCCTACATTGCCAATTTCAAAACGGCCCCAAGACGGGGGGGCAGTCCGCTTTACTCCGAAAATAATTAAAGTTCTTAAATTCTATTAAAAATGTACTTCCCGAAAACGTCCACATTTCAAAACATATCCAATTGTCCCTGGTAATTGAAAATTCGTCATATGCCCATTCTTCATCCAAAGATTCCTCTGGAGATAAATTAATTTCACATTTTCGAATGTGTGAAAATTCAACTGTATAAATATATTCCCCTCGAGAATGCCAGACTTGGATTTGAAAAAAATGCTTCCGTTTTCGACGCCATTTACCTTCCCTCTTTATACGCTTCCCATATGAAGAACTCAGAATAAGCCCGTCATGTAAATTTATATGTCTTATAAAATACAGAAGTTTGGGCGGAAACTCTCCTCCTCTTTTATCTAAAAAAGCCTCGTACTCTTCTAATTTCCTCTTTGATTGCTTATAAGCTTTATCAAAGACTTTCTTGTCATCTGAGTTGAATTCATCATATAACTTCTGTGTAAAGTATTTCATTTTTTTCAGGCTTTCCCAATTCTTAATAACACCAGCTCGTAGGGGCCATGCCCACGCTGTATTTATTCAATCCATTCACGGTCAACTCGTACTAATCTTATTTCTTTCGACCCATCAGGTTTAAATCCGGCTGAGGTATAGTTTATCTTTCCGACCCGCCAGGGTCAAACCCGAATAGCGCCGGGCACAAGCCCGGTGTTAAATAGCCGCAATCCCGCCTCGACCCCGAACGGGGTCGAATGGTTTAGCGTAGCCTAAGCCTCCGCGATTGGGATCATTCCGCCTCGCCGCAGGCGAATCCAATCCCCAATTCAATTGGAACACCTTTGGCAAAGCTCAAATACCGGCAAGCACAGAGGCTTGCCCTACAAAAATCCTTGCCCAACTATAAAGAATTTTTCACAAAACGACTGCCGTATAACACGCCAATCACTCGCTTTTCATCTTTGTCAACAAAAACAACCGCACCGCCATCTCGCACTCCTTTTTCATAAAAGATAACCGCAAAATAATCTTTGTCCATCAGACCATAGTCTTCCAGCATTTCCGGATAACGCGATGCGTAGGCATTCCAGAAGGCATTATCAGGTTCATTCATCAGAACATGATTTTCGTTAATATAATAATTGGACTGATTTAAGTACTCTACGGCAACTTTAACAGCCTGCTCAAAAGTCAAGGGTATTTGTTTCTGTTTTTCATTAGAATTAGGGCAGCATCCACAGAATAACAACAGCATGCTTATTGCAATCATTTTAGAATTCTGCATGACATTTGCTTTTAAACAGAAATCCAACCCGTTGCATGAATATAGCCCATCCTGTAAATAATTCTCACTAACCTACCTGGTTTACTTATCGATTTGTCGTTTATAATAATCCATGTTTTCATAGATATTCTCTACAATGGTTGATTTTATGGAATAAATATTACCATTTATTATTATAGTATCATTTGGATATAATATAAACAAAGATGCAGGAATATTATTATTCATTACCTCGACCATAGCAGCGTCAGCACTGTGTGGAGGGAACAGTTTCGCCCACAATGCATACTTTGCTTCGGAAAACAGTAAAGATACCTTGTCTAATTCATCACGTGAAACAACTTCAGCTTTTAACCTTGAATCCATAGCATCAGAAGCCCATCCATAATCTATCTTTATTGTATCTGCTTGTTTTAATGCATGACGCATTTTGCGAATATCCATAGACGCTTTTGCCACTTGCATTATTGCTATACCTCCGGTCACCAACAAGCATACCAATATATATATAATAAATTTCAAGAGCACATTAAAGAATGAAGCTTTATTATGTTTTCTTCGGCAAATGATAAATATTAGGCTTGCAACAAATAAGATAAATATAAACATGACAATTATTTGTGCAATAAAAGTCCTATGCAATAATATCATCTGTATGGTTCCTATAGAATACTTTCAACCTCGACGGAAATAATCCCAATTAATCGTTTATTTCTTCGGCCGGGTAGAGCCGCTGTTTTTCAACACATTCCGACGTATTGCTCTGACACCCATCAATCCAGCACATCCCGCAAAAACAAAACCGCCGCCCATTGTCAACATTCCATCTGCCAAGTCAATCCCTTTATATTCATGATGTGGGATTCCCGTATCCAATTCCAGACCTCGCTGATATCAGAATCCGTATTTCTACTGATTCACACGTCAAAACGGCGAAATTGTTTGACTTATGAACCTCATTTCTTATAGGATAAGAGATGTCAATTATAAGGATTCCTGTTTTGCACCTTGTCACCCGACGGCCAGACCAACCAGAAATCCGGAGAAAACGAAACCGCTTTAGGAGGGTAAAACATGAAAAAACGCATCATTTCCGTGTTCATTCTGATCGTCTCTATGACCACCGCATTCGGCCACAGCTACAACATCCAGGAATTCATCATGTCCTCAGACTCTGTGGACACGATGACCCTGAAAACCGCAGGTGATTATGTCGTCTATTCCAAAATGGCGATGCAAGCGTACGGGTATCAGCTTTCCACGCGACAGGAGTTTCAAATCGCCTCGAATGGTATCACGCTCGATACCTGGGGCATGAAAATGAACAGTCACTACGTGGTCGGATGGTCGATGGCTTCCCCTGGATTATACGGATATGATTTGGACGCCCGCCAGATGTTCCTGATCAAACAACTCGATACCATGCCCTTCACGATTGCTCTGGCTGACCGGTATGTTTATTGGACTGATAACATCGATCCGATGAATCCTGTGCTTATGGGATTTGACCTGATTACACGGCAGGAATTTGAAGTGACAGCCATGATGGTGGATTCCATGAGTCTCAGGGCCGCAGGCAATTATGTATTCTGGGTTCAATCGGCGGAAATGAAATCGTATCTCTATGATGTCGCAGCAAAAGAAACCATTTTGCTCACGGAGGGAAGCTTTGTGGATTACATGTCCACCCTCATGAACGACAAATACCTGGTCTGGCGGGATATGGATAACCTGAATGCCTATGATTTACCGAACCGCCAGTCATTTATCGTGACCCCCGAAGATGTGGACATGATGTCCCTTGAACTCACGTCCCATTTTGTAATCTGGAAGGAAATGACCATGATGAAGCTGTGGGCTTCTGATCTAGATGCAAAGCAGCAGCATCTGATTACATCCTCTCCGACAGATCCCATGCTGCTTGTAAATGACAAACATGTCATCTGGAAAGATTCAGGATTCATGGATTTACATAATTTTAGTTTGCAGACCCTGCAGAATCAGGACATCAATACACAATCTGATATGATGATGCCTGTCCTGTCCGGAGATTACCTGGTCTGGAGCTATTATAATCCTGAAACCATGCTGGCATCTTTCGAAGGATACGACCTCGCAACAGAACAGCCTTTTACCATTGCATCTACCTCAACTAGTGCGGCTTATCTCCCGGCCGCAGTCGGCGACTATGCCATCTGGTCCGATACGATCGATGCAATCCCGCTCCTGAAAGGGGCTCAGATATTCAAGCTGCCCAACGATCTCTGTACCGATGCAGTCAGCATAGTAACGGATATTCCGTATGAGGGAACAACTCTCGGGTCAACCGGCACGGACCTGTCCAGTTGCGGCTTCAATGACCTTTACGATACCTGGAATCGTTATGTACCCTCCGCGGGCGGCGCCGTCACCATCTCCACCGACGGCAGTTCCTTTGATACGATATTGAGTGTGTATGAAGGCTGCGGCGGAAAAGAACTGGCCTGCAATGATGATTACAGCCTCGAAAATCCCTATTCCCAAATTGTCCTGAATGCCGTCAAGGGAAAGACCTACCTGATTCGCATCGCCGGATTCGACGGCCAGCAGGGCGCATACAAACTGCTCGTAACACGAGGAACCTGTGCCAACCCGCCCCAGAGCGACATCAACAACGACTGCAAGGTGGACATGCAGGATTTGGCCGTCCTCGCCGCCGAGTGGCTCCACTGCGGCAAGAGCAATCCGGCCGATTGCTTATAATCCGACTTGGCTTGTCTTTTTTATGCCAGCACGACCCTTTACGTGCTGAAACGATTTTATACAAAGGACCGGCGGGGTTTTTGATATGCCCTGCCGGCCTTTTTATTTCTTCCATTCCCCCTTTTTTTTTAATTTTTCCCTGATTTTAAGGTAAAATACCCTTCGGAAACGTCATAGTGTCAGAATGATGTTGGTCCGACATTATACTGAATCTTACTTGAAAATTTCCGTTTCGTCGCGGCTAAAGAGCTTTCAGCCGCCAGCTTTCAGCAACAGATTATCACCGCGGCTATGTAGGGTAACTTGACCCTGTGAATACGCGCGGCATAAAAGCGGCCTGTGGCCGCCGCGGAATAATAATACCCGTTGGGTATAAATCGTGAGTCATCGATGCTCGAAGACAAAGTATTAATCTGGAATCTCAAACGCGGCAGCCGCACGGCCCTGGAACGCATCTATGCGAAATACCGCACGGACCTGCTGACGCTGGCAACCGCTCTTTTACATGACGTTCATGCCGCCGAGGATGTCGTTCACGACGTCTTTGTCACCTTCGCCCAGTCCGGCCGGACGCTGACCATCACAGGCAGCCTCAAAAGCTACCTGATGACCAGCGTCGCCAACCGGGCGCGCGACCGGATTCGTTCGGCCAAACGGCAGGCGACTCCCCTGGACGATCCCGATTCGCTGCCGTCCAAACCTGACGATTCACAAGCATCAGCCGTCTGCAACGAATCGATGCTCCTGCTGAGCCGCGCCCTCGGGCAGCTTCCCTATGAACAGCGCGAAGCGGTCATCCTGCATATCCGCGGGCAGATGACCTTCAAAGCCATCGCACAAACTCAGAATCTTCCTATCCAAACCGTCCAGAGCCGGTACCGCTATGGACTCGACAAACTGCGGGTCATCCTGAATGGTGAGGTCACACAATGAAACCAGCAGAAGACATAAAAAAACTGATCGAACAAATCGAGGTTACACCCAGCCCCCGTATGGACCGACACATCCTGTCGGACATGCTGGCGGCCCGGGACAACGCCTCGCAAACATCACCGGCCGACAATCCGCCGGCATTCTGGAGAACCATCATGCAAAATAAACTGACAAAATGGACCGTCGCCGCCGCGATACTCATCGCAGTCCTGCTCGGCACTCATTCCCTTGTTCTGGTAAGCCCAACCTTTGCCGAGGTCATCAAACCCCTGTTCACCGCCGAGACCATCGCTTTCGATTTCATCACCGGCAACGAACAGACCGACCCGGTCATCCATGATATGACCCAAGGCCCGCGCATCCGCAGAACCATCTCGAACATGCCGGATATCATTATGATTATCGACCTTGAACAATCCATAATGCTCAACCTCGATACCGCCAAAAAACAGGCCGACCTTTTTAATATCGAAGGCCCCCTCCAGGAAGGCACCAAAAGCTTCCTTGCCTTCATCCGCGACACCATCACCCGACTGCAGACCAATCCCGAATTCAAGGCCCAGAAGCTGCCCCGCAAAGAATTCGACGGCAAGTCGCTGATCGGCTTTACCTCCAGCGGCCCCAATGAACACATCACCATCTGGGCTGACCCGAAAACCGCCCTGCCGGCCCGGATTGAACTGCAAATCGGCCAGACGCAAACCGTGCTGAAAAACTTCGCGTTCAACATCCCCATCGACGACAGTGACCTGAGCATCGAGCTTCCCGCCGGCTACACGCTCCAGAAGCCCCAGATGGACCTGTCCAACGTCACCGAACAGGATTTCGTGGAAAGCCTCCGCATCTGGGCAACCATCCTCAACAGAGGCCAGTTCCCCGACGCCATCGACGCTGTGGCCTTTATGAAGCTCGTCGGCCAAATGGAGCAGGTCGTGGCCGGAATTGATATGCCCGAAGCGGAACTCAGTCGGCTCGGCGAGAAATTCGGACAGGGTATGATGTTTATCTTGCTCTATCAAGCCAAGGGACTGGAACCGTGGCACTACGCCGGCCAGGGCGTCAAAGCCGGCGATGCCCAAAAAGCCGTCTTCTGGTACCGTCCCAAAGACTCACCGACCTACCGCGTCATCTCCGGCGACTTCACCGTCAAAGATAT
>JBDKVE010000191.1:0-10250 GCA_039679345.1 Anaerohalosphaeraceae bacterium | reverse complement strand
CCGCAATGTTCGACCATCAAATCACTGATAAAAACAAATCCTTCCGGCAGACAAAACGCTTGAGGCTCGGATGCACAAATCACTTCATAGGAAAAGGTGCGTCGATTATGCTTGAGAGAGTTTATTAAAGGTTGTGCAATGTCTTTAAATTTTGGGGTGATATCTGGACACGTCTTAAATTGCTTGTAGATTTGTTGTGCCAGATCTGCACCCACGGCATATACAGCATTAATTACTTCGGCCTCAGGGGCGGTAGCGGACAGGTAGGCCCATTTAGCCGTGCGAATCTTTGGCCCTGCCAGTTTGCCTAGATTGTAAAATAGTCCACTCATTCTAATGGATCACAGATTAAATATGCTCTTATTTCGTGCAACCATAACCACTTTTATAAGGATGTAAACACATTGTTTCGGAATCGCAGTTGCCCCAGGCGGAGCCTTATATTCTGATGGTCTTAATGTATCGGGGATAGATCATTTGGCAAATGTTTTTTTGTCTTTTCCCCAGGGGATTTTCGGTAGAATTTGCTTCAAGAAACAGCCTATGCTCATAAAATGCTTGAAATATAGGGTTTTCAGGATATGATGAGGCATGAGATCAGCCTAGAAAACTGGTCTTCGTTCTAAAGAATTTAACCTTCAAAGGAGTAGTATCAAGGCAAAGACTGCCAAACCAGCAACAAAAAGTGAGATTTTAGCCAATATCGCAAAGGCCACGGACTTGTCTCGTAAGCAGGTGGTGTCGGTATTCGATGCCCTTGCCGTTCAGATCAAAACTGCTATGGGTAAAAAGGGTCCAGGTGTCTTTGCATTGCCAGGATTGCTGAAGATCATGGTTATCCATAAGCCCGCCACCCCCAAACGTAAGGGCATCAATCCATTCACCAAGCAGGAGCAGGTCTTTGCTGCCAAACCCGCTCGAAAAGTTATCAAGGTTCGTCCCCTCAAGGCCCTCAAAGACATGGCCAAGTAAGGATCTCAAAGTCATAAAAATATACAGGGCGTTCCATAGCAACATTATGGTACGCCCTAATTTTCTTTGACAATATTTCTGGGCATCAGTGAATCATTCCTCCCGCTATCGACCGCAGGCTTCAACAGGATACAAACCGCAACTTAGCCATTCAGCTGCCAACGGAATAATGTCATACAGATTAATGTGACAATCCGGTATTCCCTCCGGCCCTGAAAGATCAAAGCGTCCGTCAAATTTTTCCTGCAGACACACTTTTATTTTATTTAAAGCAGCCCCATTGTATGCGTCCAGGATACTGCGTTCATCCAGAACATAGTTATAAATCTGAACATCATCGAGTTTGCCGCAAAAATAGCGACCGCCGGCATCAATACCCAAGTGAATCGTCGCATCTGTTTTTGATCCCATGACTAACGTCCCGGTATTGACCAGCTGCATATCTACATAAAGTTGAGCGGCATGATTGCTGGCGTCATGGGTCACAATTAAATGGTGCCATTCATTCATCGCGAAATCAGTTAAATCGGTTGAGGTTTGAAAATCCGAAGAACCCGCGGAAACAAAATTGATTTTCTTCGTTGAGGGGTTAATCCCCCACGTCCACATCATTTGTGAGGCATCCCAGCCGTTGGATTTGTCGGCGATAATACTCGTGTCACTGCCGCCGGTCCAATTGACCCAGGCACTCACACTCATTTGACCGGTATCTTGTGACGGATTCCATGTTCCGGCTGTTCCGGAACCACTGCCGGACGTCAGATAGACCGCTCCGCCAGTTGCCCCATCCGCCCCGGCCACGAAGGAGGGTGTTCCACTGACCGTTGCAGCATGACCGTGGCCACTCACATCGGAATACTGCGATCCTGTATAGTCATCGCTATTTAATGTCCAATGGGCAATTGTTTCTTTCACAAAAAGCTCAGCCTGCTGTGAGTTACACTGTCCATCCGTATTTTCAATCACACAATAATATGTCCCGCAGTCAGTTTGATCGACATTGGAAATGATCAACGAAGACACATAATCTCGAGTGTCATCATCATAATCCGGACCGGAAATCTGGACATCCGCAGACTGAACGATCTGCTGATCGGCCGCCCCTTCAATATATTTATACCACTCGATCGTCGGCATCACAGGGCTTTTAGAGCGGCATGTTAATACCGCCGGGCCCTTAGAACGCGGATCATCAGCGGCATAAACGTTGATGCTTTCAGGCTGTTTGGTCACAAGCGGAGCCAGCGGAGAAGCGGCAATCTGAACAATTTCCAGAGTATTCAAAAACGCACGATATCCCGCATCCGAAAGCCCTTCCACCACAAGCACCAAATCCTTATCCTTGCCGAGATTGACGATTGGAAGAACAAAGTTTTTGCTGGCAAGCCATGACTCGGTTTCTCTGGTATTGTCCATCAGGACCCCCGGTTTTCCACTGTAATTGGTATTGCCGGATGCCGGATCGACTTCAAAAGCATAAATATGGAACGAATCGCTGCTGGTCGTGTTGGTATTGATCGTAACCGTATAAACCCCATAAAGCCCGGCATTCAAGCCGGACAGCCGAACGCCCAACGCGACATGGCTGCCGGAACCGTCGTTGACATACATCGCACTGCGGGCATTGCCGGCATAGATTCCGGTACTGTAGTTACTGCCAAGGCTGCTGTTGATAAAGCCGTGCCGATTCCACTCAACAACCGTCTGGTTCGACTGCGTTTTCCCGACATCGACACTGACAGAAGTGGATTTGCCGTCTGATGTCACAATTCCGAATGATTGATCGGCAGCAATCAGATTCCAAGATGTCCCGCCGACCTTGCCAATCTTATGGGCCGGGCTGTTATCATCGTTACTGACAGTCGTTCCAAAGTTCAGGAGAATCGACGGATACTCAGAACTGTATGTTTCTTTCAAACGCTGACCGTCGGCCAACAGCCGCGTACGTAGCAGGCCATAGGGCAACTCCTGGACCGCATAGCCATAATCAATCGCCATCGCCGCGGCGGTCGCCGCCGACTGCCCCAAGATCATGTACGTCGGTTCCATGCGAATACTGCCAAATGCAGCGTGACTGGCCGACAAACAAACCGGAACCAGTAAGTTAGATGCCTGGGTCTGTTTAGGAATAATAGACCTGTAACTGATCGGATATCCGTCACTCCACCAGAGATAGAATCCGCCTTCATCCCAGATCGTGCCATCAATCACCACCCGGCGGACGACATGTGAATCCAGCGAGTAGGACCCCTGGCCAATTGAATCCATTACCGTATAGCCGGAAGCCATCTTGACGTGATGCTCGGTCATAACCATCTCACCTTCCATTCGGCGGGCTTCACGCACATAAGAGAAATACGGCCAGTTATCATTATCCGCATATTCGTCCTTTGACAGCCCCCACTTCGTACGGCTGCTGCGCAGACTTTCCGGCACGCGTGGGTGATACAGCATTGTCCAGAGCAGTCCCTGCTGATAATCTCGCTGGCGGCGGATATAATTCATTCGATCCGTATAGGATGCTTCTGAATATACCCAATTGTCCTCGATTGAGAAATTACCGCCCGGCCAGTCCAGCGACAGTAAGCCGCTATTATTGTTATCGCACTTCAGATTCGGCATACGCTGCGTGGTAAAGCCCGGATTTTGCCCGGCCTCGTAAAGGCGGAATAAAAGTTCATAGTCTTTTTCATCATACCCGGCAGGTTTGGGAATCGGCACACGGTTAGCCGTCACATCCGTCAACGTCATTCGAAAGTTAAACGCCTGCAGGCGGCCGTCTTCTTTGCCAATTTGACCGGGATCCGTGAATTCATCTTCGATTTGGGCAATCAAGCCGCTGGACGGATCGCCGGGCACCACATACGGATCAATACCATAATAGGGAGAATTACTCGGGCTTGAAATCGACGACTTAAAATAAATGCCGTTTAACGTCTCGTTGTATTCACTTTTGGCGTCGCGCCCGATATGATAAGAAACCCCTGACGACGCCATCAGGTCACCTTCATACGATGCATCGATAAACATTTGCCCCGCATACGTTTCAGCAGGGGAATATCCAGAGTCCGCATCATAGCTTAATGTTTTGATTGCCGTAATACGGCTGCCCGGCTTGATAACGCCGCCCGGGCTGCGATCTAGCCAGCGGTTTTTCACAACTATTACACCAGCTTCTTTTAACCATTCCGAAAAAACTTCTTCTGCAACATGCGGCTCAAACGTCCACATCGTTTCCGTACGGTCCTGTATCCCCGATCCGGCCTGCCAGCTGACATTATAACTGCTGCGGCTTTGATAGACCCAGGCATCCGGATTGTTATAATAAAGCCAGATTCGATGATAAAATTCCCGTGACAAACCGCCGATACAATTAGTGTCCTTCGTGTCGGTCCATCCCAGACCACTGATCGTCAATCCCCCAAGATGCTCTTCCGGGCAGACCAGAACCACGGACTTGCCCATTCTTTTAGCCTGAATCGCCGCGGTGATCCCCGAACAGGTTCCGCCATAGACAACTATATCATAGGTTGTGTCCGCGCTGGCACCCCCGCCAAACAAAATGGCCATAAAAAGAAGTGTAACTCTTAACCACTGTTGTTTTACCAATAATCTCACGTTAAACCTTTCCAGTATCATATTAATAGTGGGCGTATTCGAAGCCGAATACGCCCACTGAATTCTCAAAAATCATCCGTACCCTCCCAAGAGCATTATTTACGACGGCGCAGTCCCAAAAGACCACCGATGCCCAGCAATGCCATCGTCGCGGGTTCCGGCACCAGCGTCACATTGTCCAGATAGACACCGGTTCCATCGCCCAGATTGCCATTAACCGTTCCATCAATCGAACTAATCTTGATTTGTAACTGCGTGGTATTTTCCGGCGTTACAAAGTTGAATACGCCAGACTTGAGCCATTCGGTTGTTGACAAGATCTGAGCATCGGTTGATTCATCCGCATCAAAAAGAACCATGCTGATTTCGCTCCCGATCTGAGTTCCGCCGGCATCTTTGAACTTTATAGCGACTTTGACCTGATCTCCGACCTCATCCATTTGCCAGGAACTGTTCGTGTCACCGCGTCCATACAGCCAGAAACTCAAAGACTGTCCGCCGGCAAATCCTGTGATCGTCTGGTGAATCATACCATAGCCTTCTCTGGCGGCAATCTTGAATGAATAGGTGCCGTCATAAACAACATCCGTTTTAGCAGCAAAAAAAACGGTTGCTCCGCTGCCCTTATAGGTTGACCATGCATCCGGCATTAACGGGTCACCTGACATGGACTCGAACCCTGAATTGGCAACAAGGTTCGCACTCGCCGCTGAAACCATCAGCATCAAACTGCACAATACCATTAGTCTTTTCATCTTTTCATAACCTCCCAAAATAGTTAACTTACCGTTAAAATCCGGCGGGACAGCAGACAACACCACAAACCCGCCGGAGTTATCTCAAATCCTAATTACTGCACTCAGGATACAAACCGCAATCCAGCCAGACTCCTGCAATGGCTGCGAGGTCATTCAAATCGACCCGGCAATCGGCAAACTCGGCACCAACACCGTCAGGCCCGGCAATATCAAATTCCGATGCATACGGATCCAGGCAAAGTGATTTTGCAACCGGGGCCAATTCGTTGTACAGATCGAGAATCTCTTTGTCGGTTTTGGCATAATTGTAAAAAATCATGCTGTCGATCGACCCTGTACAAAGATTATTAATCGACCCGCGTGTGTCACCGGCTCCGATCGGAAGCGAATATGTCCACGGTGCGAATTCAGCCGATACGGGAAGTGCTCCGGCGGTCGAGAGTCGTTCCCCATCCATATAGACGGCCGCTTTCTGGCCCAATTCATACGTTGCGGCAACCTGATGCCAATTTCCGTCATTGATACCCGGCGCAGAAACCTGAATCTGCATCAGATTACCCGTCTCCGTGCGAATTGAGAAATACAGTCGCTGCCCTGACTGAACGGAGAGGTTATAACAGGTTGTAGTCCCGTCATTATAAGCACCAATTAAAGTCTCACTCCCGAGGCCGGTCGTTTTAACCCAGCAGGCAATTGTTCCGTTTGCCAGCCCCATAAAGGGATTCGGATAGGCGCCTTGCGGCAGTTCAACATAGTTTTCACCATCCAGTTGAAGTGCACTGCCGTCCATGCCTGCCGCATCATAAGATACGACACCGGTAACGTTCGGATCGACATTCTTTGCAATCCCATCAAAACGCCCGGTCGCATCCGTTAAATTATTCTCAAAATCATATTGAGCCAGGATGCCTGTTACATAAAGACGAGCCGGATCACTCTGCGTGGATTTGCCCTGGCTATTTGTCACAACGCAATAGTAATCATCACTGTCTTCGATCACAGTGACGGCAAACGACAACGTATCCAAAGTTGCTCCGGAAGCAACGAGGATGTCATTGGAATCATACCATTTATACGAGGCAATCGGATACGCGGAGCCATCAACTTCAATGGTCAGTGCTACAGGCTCACCTTCGGCTACAGTTACGTCCTGAGGCTGTGTAATAATTTCGGGGAACGAACTTTCCGTCGTAAACGACCAGACATTACCGGTCACGGTATTCGGATCGGTCGCTGAAGAACCGTTAATGGCCGTATCCACGCGCCAGTAAACAACCTGGTCATATCCAAACGCAATCCCGGGCGCACTGGCGGGGTACTGAGTACCACTCAGGCTGACAGGTGTGACACCGGCAAAATTGGGATCGCCCGGATCGTTTGCAACGTCATACGGATTAACATAAACATAGTAACCGGTCACATCCGGATTAGGGGTACCCGCTGCATATGGATCATCACCGGGTTGCCAGCTTAAAAACAGTTCATCCGGGTTCTGTTCAGGATCACCAATCCCGGGGGTAGGACCTTGTGCGGGTAGCGGCAAAACAGCTAATGTCACATCATCCGTATAAATGGATGTCCCGTCACCCTGATTGCCATCCACCGAGCTGTCAACAATTCCGATTTTAACCATCATAGATACCGTTCCATCGGGTACCGTAAAACGCATGACAGGCGACTGAAGCCATTCAGTTTTTGACAAAATGGGCGCCTGGGTTTCAGGATCACCATCAAAAATGATTTTCTTCGGCTCATCAATCGTTCCACCGCCGGCATCTTTGAATTTGACAGAAAGCTCAATCCGGTCTCCCGGTTCGTCGATAATCCACGAAGAGTTGGTGTCGCCGCGTCCGTACAGCCAGAGGCTGTACGTTTCACCTGCGGCAAAGCCTGAGCTGATCTCTTGATAGATTGTGCCGTAACCTTCTTTGGCCGCGACCTTGAACGAGTAGATACCATCATACACCACATCTGTTTTTGCGGCAAAAAAAACAGTGGCTCCGGTGCCCTTATAGGTTGTCCAGTTATCCGGCAGCAACGGATTACCCGACACGGACTCAAACCCCGGATTCACCACCTGCGCATCTGCATAGCAGACGACAGAAACCAGCAAACACATCAGTGCACACATCAACATTTTCATGCTAATAGACCTCCAAAAAGATAAATGATTGATTGTTTTTTTAATTCGATTGACTTAAATGTAATTTAGGGTTGGCAAATAAAGTCCAGTCACCGTCATACGTTCGGTCACTGCCTTCAGTTACCATCAATGTTAAGAAACTCGCGTCTTGTGGAATGTCCAGATCAATATCCGCGACGCCGTCAGCAGGTGTTATGTCAATTCGTTCATACTGGATATGGCCATCCAGAAGTACATAAAAACTGGCTTTCGGCTGGAATGATATTTCGCCTTTTTCAGCCACCAGTTCTGAGATACCGCAACGCGCGGTAAATCGGTCAAGCTCGAAAGTACCGATTGACTTGCGAATCGCATTTAAATCAAATGTTACGCCGGCATTCGAATGAATCGCAATCGCAGGATATTCCTTACTGCCATAAAGCTGGCCACCCAATTGCAAGTTGCCATTAAATGCATCTTTGGATCTGCTGATCTGACCATACCATCCACTGTTCATAACATAACCCCAGTGTGTACCTGTGGTAAGCGGACACTGATCAAATAGATGTCCCTTCGTGCTGACCTGTACCGTATTGCTGTCTTTCAGCGGACAAAAAACACCATCCACAAAAGCATTCTTCGCTACGGGGGTAAATCCATGACAGAGAGAATTCTTGATCAAATGACGGTCCCGATAAGCCAATTCCCCCGTTTCCAGACTAATCCCATGCTCCAGTTTTCCTGTTCCAAATCCGTTACCGCCGCCAACCATATCGGCCAGATCCAATTCATGATGCCCGCGCCAGACAAATCCAGTATTCGGATCAATTTGACGAATAAAATCGGTTGTTTTCACCGGTATGGTTTTCACTTCGCCGGACAAGTCGACATACTTCGCCTCGTTAGCATTTAAAAGCTGGCTGGCTCCAGTTGTCTGCCCCTTCGTCCCCAGTATCAATGAGGCATTCCCCTTGATCATGTGGACTTCACCGGTGCGGTCATAATCAACCTTTACGCCAAATTCTGTTCCCAAATCAACAATCTGTGCCATCGGTGTTTCAACCGTAAACCCTTTGGAACGTCCGGGAACGAGTGCATATAAACGACCACAATACAAGGTCATGTCCTCGGGTGAATTCAGGTTGAATTCTGCAGGCCCTTCAATAACAACCTCGGCCCCATAATCAAATTCAATGGTAATCGCTCCCTCTTGAAGCCAGAGCGATTTTTGATTATTTGAGAGACGCGTACCGGAGAGATAGGACTCTCCGTCTGCAAAGACGGCCCCGTGATTGATGGATAGAGTCGCCACTTCAATACTCGCAGAGGAAGTGATCTGCAAAAAAAGCACCAACAAGAGAATCGCAGCAGCAGACAGGATAAAAGTAGCCAGTGAGAACCGGGTTACCTTAAATGTCATCTTTTGACGTTCGATTCTTTGAATCAAGGAATGTGGCTCTGAAATAATTTTTCCCTCCTCAACGGTTTCAGCTTCTCTTTCCATCTCCGACAACGCCGACCAGAGTTGAGCGTCATATTCATCATGAATTGGAAATACACTGTCCTCCATATCAATCATCGAATTAGCCTGAGCTTTCATCAACGCATAATCTTTAACAAATTCAAGATAAAATTGCTTGGCTTCGGCCGAAGCAGACAGCCACCGTTCGACATGTTCAACGCCTTCTTTGTCGAGAACGTTTTCGACCAGCAAAAATAAAAAAGCTTCAATATTGGAATTGTCTTTATAGTTTACTGCCATTGCACCAGGGTCCTTTCGATACACCTGCGAAGCAGATTAAAAATCTTGGATATTTTGCGATACATCGCCCCGGTCGACACCCCCTTTTTTTCGGCAATTTTTTCAATCGGCAGATTTTTTTGGTATCGCAATGACAGCAGTGAACGGCAGGAACAGTCCAGTTTGTAGAAACAGCTTTGAAGTGCCCTGGTTCGATGATCTGTATCAGATGACGCCGGTTCCGCCAAAACGGAAAGTTCGTGGTATAATTCCGGCCTAAAAAGATCTCGCTTCCTTTTGTTCTGCTTCAGGTATTCCATAATCTTGTATTTAGCAATGGAAACAGCCCATGCCCCAAAGTTTGTGCCGGATTCGAATTTGTCAAATTGTTCCCATAATAACGAGGCGGTTTCCTGGAAAATCTCATCCGCATCCTGACTGTTATGGACAACCATTAAAATGAATGTTGACAACCGAGTCTGGGACTTGGAAAACTCGCGTAAAAACAGGCTATGTTTGGGATGTTCATCCATTTCTATTTACTTCACTTTCAATAATACTACCAATCTAACATCAATTGATTCTATAACTAAAAGGAAGTTACAATCAATTTTTCTTAAAAAAAAACAAATTTACTTCAGAAGATCGCATAGCTCTTTTTTAATAAAGAACTTAAGAAACCACAAACTGTTCGCCTGAAAACATATAATATTTATCTTGATATCATCGCAGACTTCGCTCTGAACAGGTAATTGCGGATGACAAATGATGACGGGAGAGAAACTCCCATCTCGGGCTGTATTGCAGGGAATGCGGTCTCTGGAATACTCTGTGGGGCCGGTTCCGGCGATAAAGATTGCTGCGAAATCGGTTCTGCCGATTGTCCGAGATGCCAGAGTTGAGGTTCAGAATTTTCTTCGTGACTGTTAAGATGTTCCGGATCGTAGAACCCCTGCTGCTGGAGACTATTTTCATAAAGCTGATTCAATTCAACCGGATCCGGGGACTGTGTTTTGGGCTCCTCATAAATCAATCCATC
>JBDKVE010000190.1:0-25635 GCA_039679345.1 Anaerohalosphaeraceae bacterium | reverse complement strand
TCTTCATTCAGGACTGCACCCGGTACGTCATACGGATATTGCCGGCGGGCCAACTGCGCAATCTCATCCAGCAGATGAATCTTGCCGACAATCAGCCGAGTCTGGGCGTTTTCATAATCCTCGCCGGAGTTATTGGACACCCGAACAAAACCTTCCAGCCGCATGGTCTTTTCATCCTCGGCCAGCGTCCCCATATAAAACGCTCGCCAGCTCAGTCCGCTGGTCAGATAGGTAATCTCCACCGGTACCTTGCCATCCACTTCGCTGTCGATATTCCACAAGCCTAGGTTCTTCACCCGCGGTGGAAACGTCAGGTCCGCTACGGTGATTTTGTCGGCAAAGGCCCTGGGCTGCATGGCCAGACTGGTCGGGTCGATCAGCGTATTTTCCCAGGAAAACTGCAGCTTGTTTCCGCCTTCCTTGAGCGTCAGCGACCGGCTGTCCCGCACGAGTGTCAGGTCAGTGGAATTATAAATCGTCAATTGCGTTGTATCACGGCTGGGCAGCGTAACCAGATCCACCTTGGCGATGGCTATGCTGGCCGCAAATATAATGATCAACAATAGATAGATCGTTTTCATTGTTTGGCTCCTATTATTGCCGTGACCTAGGGCCGGACATTCCGTCGGTGATAGTGCATGGTCAGTTCTTTGGTCGCCGGTCCCTTGTCGTCGCGGGCGGGCAGTTGAATCTCAAACTCCAGCGTCGAAGCATCTTTCCGCTTGTATTCCATGTTGCATTCTTCCATCTCCCACTGGCCGGGGATGTGCTGAATCATCGTCAGTACCGCGGGCTTATCCTTGAAGTTTTCAATCTTGGCCGTAATCAGTTCGTCGGTATCAAACAGCACCACGCCGCCGCCATTGTTCCGCCGGACATTGATCTGGGCGTCCTTCATTTTTCGCTGGGTGACCACAATATCCCGGCTGTCGCCGATATAGAGTTCCGCCTTCTGTCCCACGGGGATAATGGTCGCGTTGTCTTCGCCCAGAAAGATATTGCTTTCATGGCCGTCGTCCTGAAACAGGCGGGCCTTGCCGCCCCACATCGCAAACTGTCCCAGGCCGCTGTCTTTATTGTTGAAAATACGATAGCTGACCGGGATGCCGATATTCTGGTTTTCGACCAGCTCCGGGTCCCACGGCAGCCTGGCCGAATCCCAGGTCCAGACCTTGGTGACAGGCACCGTCGGGGCCTTGAGAAACAGCATCTGCTTGGTTTCCTCATGAGCGGTACTCACTTCGAATGCATCGCCGTAATCCAGTGTAATTTTGGCCTTATCAAAATCCTCGCCTGAGAAATTCCGCAGGATCAGGTAACTCTTCAGGTCCAGTTTGGACTCGTCTTTGTCCGCAACGGCCTTGTATGTCACCAGCCGGTCGATATTGTACAGCAGATAGCTGATGCGTACCGTCTCGGCATAGTCGCCTTCGGAGGCAATTTCCCACACCAGCGCCGCTTCCCCCGGGGGGTAGCTGATATTAAGCAGTTTGACCTTGTCCGGGTGGTCCAGAATCGTCAGCCGGATGGAATCTGCTTCAACAAAAACAGCTTGCCATGAAAAATCGACCTTGTTTAGACCCTGCTGCAGGGTCAGAATCCGCTCTTCCTCAATCAGCGTTGCGGTCGGGTTGTCCAGCCGAATCACCGTCGCATCCCGCTGGGGCAGAGCCACCAGCTTGGTCCGTGCCTGTGCGGCAACCGAACAGATACATAAACCAATCATGACTCCAATCACTTTTTTCATAATCGTGCTCCTGTATTAAAAGTTTTCACATTATCTTTATTGCTCCGTATCCGAAGCATCCATATTGCTAGATTCATTTTCAAAGTAATCATTTGTGGCAATGATAAGGGTATCCTTATCGATTACATAGTTGATTTCAGCTAATGAACAGGTTGATACGCTGAATAATATCAGGCGAAGGGCGCTATCCAAAGAAATGGATTGTATGGTGTCCAGGCCGCTTATTCCAACGGGGGTATCCGGCTGGATACTGGCATCTTCTAACAAATCCTCCCATTTTACATCAAATTTAAGAACTGTACCCTCTGCTTTGCTGATTATATCAATCACCTGTTTAAAAGTAGGATTCGTTCCCAAACCAGAGAGGTCGATTTTTTTGTTCAGAATCGCATGAATCTCCGAACTTAACCCAGAGTCAAATTTCGTTTTCTTTGCCGGGTTGTTATAATAATACCGGAGCAAATTGGCAGTCCGGGTTGATACAATGATCACATCCTCATCCACGACATAGCATAAGTGTTCATCTTGAGCTTCATAGGTTGCCAGTTTCAAAATCAACTCAAGAGCAGTCCCAGCCGGAACGGAAATCGGCTCACTCATAATGCCCCCCAGAGGAGAGTCCGATTCGATGAATAAATTCTCACTGAGTTCTTTGGCCATAATCGCAATCGGTAAGTGCGGTTTAACAGATGTGCGAATCTTTTCGACGGCCTCGCCAAAGGTCATGCCTTCACGAAATAGATTAAGTGTAACAGGCTGTTTCAGTTGATTATTCAGGTTGCTGTTTTCACTCATATTCATTAATGATGTCACATTGATACTTGGCGAAAACCAGAATTTGTACATAAAGTCAGAAGATACAATCCATATCACCCCATCATGTATAGCGTATTTGATGGACGTTGAGCTGTTCTCGCTGGCAGATTCCAATATTTTGGTCATCGCAGATGCAAAGGGAATGTCGGAATACTCATCAGGTTTAAGTGTAATTTCAGACCGAACCCCAAAGAAAGCATTCTCGCTGAGATCTTTCGATGCAATCAGAATCGGCAGATGCGGTGACGTTGCCTGGCTTATAGTATTGATACAGTCGATAAACGCCATCTCTTCTTTAAGATTGAGATTCACCTTTTGCTCAAGCCGGGCCATCAGGTCTTTATCCTGTTCTGTCATTTCCAGCACGGGTGCAGAGTCTCCATCCAAATTGGCTGACAACATTGTTCCCGTCAAAACAGATTGCATCTGAGGAGATGCTGTTTCTTGCAGTTCGCTTGCCCGTTGCTCTTTCCGGGTACCCGCCCGCTTTGTCAGAATATACTCAAAGCATCTGGTTGTGCGTGCCTGAACATGAGCCGTAAACCGCCCATGTTGTGCATCGTGCTTGACATATTCTATCTTTGATTGATCTGTCGACAAATCATCACTGAATATCAAATCCCACGAATCCGTATTGAAATTTCGTGTGACTTCAAAGTCCGCCGGGATATCCCGCGTATTGGTCAGCTTGATTTGCCAGGTCTCGATTTCATCCCAGCCGGCAATGTCACCCTTGTCGTTGAACAGATAATTCTCCGTCCGGCTGTCCATCAGCGTGGGTTCCACCTTGACCAGGGCATCGGTACCGAGATTGAGTTCCGCCTCTTCATTAACGGGGATATACTTGATATCCGCACCGCCGACATAGGAGGTATTCTGCTCGTCGTTGACCTGCCGGTACAGTTTCATCGTGCCGTTGGGCAGGGGGGTCGTACCGAGTTTATGTTCCGAATCGTTGGCAAACGAGACAAAACGCATCGTCTGTGTGCCGTAACGGTCTTCATCATATTTATAAAGGCTCTTGATGGGAATATCCGACACATCCTGTGAGGGCAGCCGCTTGGCCCATTCGTTGGGCAGGTCCTCGGTGCCTTCAATGGTATAGAGAAAATATTCGCTCAAGCCCTCTTTGGCAATATCTTTGTAATCATAAAAAACGGCTCCGCCAGCCATACGGCCTCCTCCCAGGCCTCCCATCGGACCGTTCAATTCCAATCCAAAATACCAATCATGCTTTTCCTGACCGTCTTTATCATGGAGTCCTCTAAGCTTCGATCCTCTGTTTAGCCCTTCCAATTCCCCCAATTCCGCTTCCGGCCCATAGGGATACTGTCTGCCGGCCAGAATAGAGATTTGATCCAGCAGATGCACCTGCCCGATAATCAGCCGGGTCTGGACGTTTTCGTAATCCTGACCGGAGTTATTTTGAATCCGGACATAGTTTCTCAACTGCATGGTCTTTTCGTCCGGACTGATCAATCCTTCATAAAACGCCCGCCACGATAAGCCGCTGATAAAGTAGGTAATCTCGAACGGCACAGACCCCTCGACCTCCGAGCGAATCAGCCACCGGCCGATATCTTGGAGCCGGGCCGGATACACAAGCTGCTGGACATCGATTTTGTCGGCATACTCCAACGGACGCAGCGACAGCGAGGTCGGGTCAATCATCGTTTCGGCCCACATGAACTGCAGCCAGTTCCACCCGGCCTTGAGCGTCAGCTTGCGGGTATCCCGTACGAGCGTCAGGTCGGCGGAGTTATAGATGGTCATCTGCATCTGATCGGGCTTGGGCAAAACCACCAGTTCAATGGCGCTGGCCGGGGCGAATGGCGCCTTATCCGGGATTTCTTCTTGTGGAATAATCCGTGCGGTCGCAGGAAGTCCAATGGAGGCAACGCTTTCTGTTTTTGTTGCGATAGGCTCAGGGGCCATCGGAATCGCTGGCTGTGTTAGACTATGAGTTACCGATTTATCCTGGATTTTCTGTGCCGAGTCCTGCCAATAGGATTGCACGACGAAAAGTACCCCGGCCGCAAGCAGAATCACCGCTGCCGGTGCCATCCACTTTAATCCTGCCCAGGATGTAACTGTCGGCAGGGGTTTTGCCTGGCGGATTGAAGCGAGCGTCTTTTGGATCAGTTCGTCCTGCAGAGTCGCATCTGCATTCAATGCATCCAGAGCCGAAAATTGCCGACGAACACCTTCCAGCAATTGACGACATGGGCCGCATTCGTTCAGATGCGCGGACGCCTCCTGTCGATGGACATTGTCCAGCAGGTCGAATTGATATTGAATCAGCATATCCTGGGTCAGATGAGATTTCATATCTGTCCTTCGCCTCCATCAGGCAGCAAGACCGCCAGCCGCTTCAGTGCCCGAAACATCGTGGTCTTGACGGTCCCGATGGAACAATTCAATGTCTCTGCAATTTGCTTGTAACTCAATTTCTGATAATAATTTAAAACCAGCGTAATCCGCTGCTGTTCCGACAGCTTCATCAGGGCTTCCCGCACATCCCGGCGTCGTTCCTCGGTGACGGCGATGGCCGATGGTTCCATCTGGCTGCTCGAAACGATTTGGTCTGTTGCCAGGCAATGTCTTCCATCCGCGCAATCTGAATCGTCGTTGAGTGATACGGTGTGTGTCTGCTTTTCTTTGCGGAAACTGTTCATGGCGGTGTTAGTGGCTATCGCGTAAATCCACGGCCTCAAATCCGTTCCGCGAAAATCTCCCACCTTCTCAAAGGCCTTTCGGAAGGTCTCCTGAAACAAATCGTCGGCTTTGTGGGTGTCTTTGACCATTTTGACAAGGTATCCATATACGGCAGGCCCATGACGCCGGATAATCGTCTCAAAGGCGTCAGCACTGCCGTTCAAATGTGACTCTATCAGAATTCGGTCGCTGTGTTCCATGATAACTGTCGGTCCCGTTATATCTCCTTTGACAATCATGGTACCCAAAAGGTTGACAACAAAGTGTAAAAACCGTGTAAAATTCTTTATATAGTATAGGTATAGATGTTGCTATAGATTGTCTTGCCTGACTATTTCACCGGTACTGAAGGGCGAGGTGTGGCGGATTGAGCCGGGATTTTCAGGACGGCCGGCTTCAGGCCTTCGGCTGTTGCTGTCAGGGTGATGTCGCCGGGCTGCGGAGTCGATTGAAGGATGACCTGGGCCAGGCCGTTGAAGGTCTTGCGTTTCCACGTTGGCAGGATGGGCTTTTCCTGAAACAGCAGAGAGGCGCCTTTATTGATGCCGCCCTGGCCGTCTATATTGGCCACCGCCACGGCAATGGAATTGGTCCCCGGACGCAGGAAGCGTTTGACGTCAAAGGATGGAGCGGCTCTCCAGTCGAGCGACTGGCCTGCTTCCTGACCGTTGACATAAATCCAGCCCTCCTGATCGATGCAGCCGAAGGTGAGCATTATTTTATCGACGGCAAGGTCCGATTCGGAGACTGTCACCGTGCTGCGGAATACACCGTGTTCGCCCCAGGCCAGCGGGCCGTTTTCAGACCGTATATTATGCTGTGTCCAGCCGGAATCGTCGAAGTCGGCGGCGATTTCGGCGAGGTCTTTCCGGCGGGCATCCAGGACTTTTTTCCATGTCCAGCCCTTGACTGCGGTGGACCGCATGGGCCATTTTGTCACGAATACATCGGGTTCATGTGAGGAGGGATTACCGTTGCCGACACCGATGATGTTGGCCGGGCCTTGGATGGCAAAGGTGATGTCGTTATCGGCTGTGGGAACCATACGCCCCTGTGCATCGTTGACCTGTACGGTGACGACAGTCACATCTTCGGCGTCGGCTTTGATGGTGTTGCGGAATGGAGTCAGCATAATTGCGGCGGCGGGGCCGGTGGTCTCAACGTGGGTAATGACGACTTCTTTGCCATTTTTGTACCCGCGGGCAAGCAGGGTACCCGGCTGATAGACGGCCTTCCATTCGAGATGCGAGTTGGCTTCCATCCTCTTCTTGCCCAGGCTTTTGTCGTTGCAGAATAATTCCACTTCGTCGCAATTGCTGTCGCAGCGTAGGGTCAATTCCTGACCTTCTTTGCCGGGCCAGGTCCAGTGCGGAGACAGATGGAGTACCGGCTGCTCTGTCCACCATGACTTGAGATAATAAAAGCTGTCTTTGGGGAAGCCGCAGGTGTCGAGGATGCCGCATTGCGTGCTGATGGCCGGGAAATTGAAGGGTGTGGGTTCGCCGCGATAATCAAAACCCGTCCAGTAGAATAGTCCCGCAAGATAGGGCCGGTCGGCATAATGTTTCCAGCCGATTTCGCAGTTGCCGCCGGAGTTGCCGCTTTCGAGGGCGGCCATGTGGGCGTTGGGTCGGTCGTCAAAATAAATGCCCCGCGTGCCCTGGGTGGTGGTTTCTTCGGTACCCACTCCCGGCTGATTGGGGAATTTGGCGTGCTGCTGGTCGGTGCTGCCGTGTGAAATGTAGTTGTACCCCATTACGTCAAGGACGGTGGAAATGCCGTATCCCCAGCCGCCGCTGATGGCGATGGTGGTCCGGCGAGTCGGGTCGAGCCGTTGGGTAAACGCCTGCATCTCAGAAGCGATCCGTGCCCCGGTGATATTGCCCTCGATGGCCCATTCCTCATTGCCCAGTGACCAGAGGATGACGCTCGGGTGATTTCTATCACGGAGGATCATCGCTTTGACCTGCTCCTGAATCTCGGGCGAAATTCCCATCAGGCGATTTTCGTCGATAACCAGCATCCCAAGTCGGTCGCAGGCGTCCAGCAGTTCCGGGGTGGGCGGGTTATGCGAGCAGCGGTAGGCATTGGAGCCCATGTCTTTGAGACGGGCAATGCGAAATTCCTGCAGGGCATCCGGGATGGCCGCGCCGACGCCGGCGTGATCCTGATGATTGTTGGTACCTTTGAGCTTGACGGAGTTGCCGTTCAGAAAGAAGCCCTTAGCGGGATCGAAATGGATGGTGCGAATGCCAAAGGGGGTTTCGTATCGGTCAACGGTTTTTCCTTCGGATTGGATAGTCGTAACCAGTTTATAAAGATAGGGTGATTCGAGCGACCAGAGTTTTGGGGTGTTGACGGTGAGGGTGCATGGAAAATCAGCCATACCGCCTGCTGCCAGTGACAGATTTTTTACTTGCTGGGTCGCGACGGATTTGCCATCGGCATCGAGGATGGTCTGGCCAATCTCAAACGTCCGGCCGGATTCATTTTCATTGACGACGGTTGTTTGCATGGTGACGAGGGTGAGAGTGTCTTTGGTTTCAGTCTGGACGAAGGTTCCGTAAGGCGCTACGTGCAGTGGATCGGTCTTGACCAGCCAGACATGGCGATAGATGCCCGCACCTTCATAAAACCAGCCTTCCTCCATGGTCGCATCCACCCGAACGGCGATGGTATTGTTTTCGCCATAACGGAGATATGGGGTGATATCGTAACGAAAACTTGTGTAGCCGCTGGGCTGCCGGCCGAGGTAATGACCGTTGATCCAGACCATGGAATCGCGGAAGATGCCGTCGAATTCGATACTGATACGTCGTCCGAGATCGGCGTCGGGGATGGCAAAGACCTTGCGATACCAGCCGATGCTGGCTTCCGGGAATTTTCTGCCGACGGCCTTGTAGCCGTGACTGTGGCTGCCGTTGCCGTCGAAGGGGACTTCCACCGCCCAGTCGTGCGGCAGATTAAGCTTACGCCAGGTACTGTCGTTGAAGTTGGCCGCTGCCGGGCCGTCGCCGTAGCCAGCCTTGGCCAGATAGGAAAAAAAGCCGGTGGCATGGTTAAAGTCGTTTTGGGTGTCAGATGGATGGCCGAAGGCAAAGCGCCAGTCGAAATCCATCAGCAGACGCTGCCGGCTTTCGGTGGGGGCGGGTTTTGTTACGGTAGAATCCGCCGCGTGTGACCAGCCTGCAAGAAGACCTGAAATCACGATACAGGACACGATATAGCGATACCGCAGACTTGCCATAGACAAACCTCCGACAACATTAATTGTGTTTAGTTTGGTTATCTATTCTTTGGGCGTCAATTCCGACAGCCGTTTAGCCAGAAGCTCAGTGACAACCTTGGGATTGGCCTTGCCTTTGCTCTTCTTGATGACCTGTCCGGTCAGAAAGCCCTGGGCTTTTTGAGCCTTTTTGCTGTTGGTCAGGATGTCCTGGACCGCTTCGGCATTTTCTGTCAGCACTTCGTTGACTAAGGCCTCAATCGCGCCGGTGTCACTGGTTTGAATCAGGTTTTCGGCTTTGGCGATTGCTTCAGGGTCGGTATCCGTGCCGGGCATCTTGGTATAAATGGACGCGGCGGCGGTGGCGCTGATAAGTCCCTTGTCGGCCATCTGAGCGAGCTTGGCCAGATGCTGCGGGCTGATACCGAGCTGATCGACGGAGGTATTGTTCTGGTTGGCCAGCTTTTGTCCGATCTGAGTAACGAGGTTGCAGGCTCGCTTGGGTTCGGCGCCGGCCTTGACCACGGCATCAAAATAGTTCGCGGTTGACTTGTCTCCCGTTACCACAGCCGCGTCGTAGTCGCTCAGGCCGTAGTCGGTGACAAAGCGTTTTTGTTTCTGCAGGGGCAGTTCGCCCAGACGGGAACGTATCTGTTCAAACCAGACATCGTCCATTTCCACCGGGACCAGGTCCGGCTCGGGGAAGGAGCGGGAATCGTGGGCCTCTTCCTTGACACGCTGCAGGACGGTCATCTGGTTGACATCATCCCAGCCATAGGTTCGCTTGTTGCCCATCTGCATGGTTTTGCCGGTATCGAGAAACTCCTCAAGCTGGCGCTGGGTTTCATAGGCGACGCTGCGTTCAATCGCCCGAAAGGAATTGAGATTCTTGATTTCACAAATCGCGGTTTTGTAGGTCTGTCCGTCTTTGAAGATATGCAGGTTGACATTGGGCTCGAACCGCATGTGGCCTTTCTGCATATCGCCTTCCGAGACGCCCAGATAGCGGACGATGCGCTGGAGTTCCTGGGCCATCTGCCGGACTTCGGAGGGGTGATTCATATCGGGGGCCGTGACGATTTCCAGCAGCGGCGCTCCGGCCCGGTTCAGGTCGATGGCGGAGAAATTGCCCAGTTCATGGTTGTTCTTGCCGGCGTCTTCTTCGAGGTGGGCGCGGATGATGCCGACGCGCTTGATGCTACCGTCTTCCAGCGGAATTTCGATGAAACCGTTTTCGCTCAGCGGCAGGTCGTACTGGCTGATCTGGTAGTTCTTCGGCAGGTCGGGGTAGTAGTAGCTTTTGCGATCCCACTTGGTGAAGCGGGAGATACTGCAATTCAAGGCCATCGCCGTCAGCACCGCGCATTCGTAGGCGTGCTTGTTCATGACTGGAAGACTGCCCGGCATTCCTATGCACACCGGACAAGTCCGGCTGTTGGGGGTGCCGCCATAGGCCAGCTCGCAGCCGCAGAACATCTTGGTCTTGGCGGCCAGATGAACGTGAATTTCCAATCCGACAATAACTTTATAATCAACTTTTGCTGCCATTTGTTTAAATCCTTTTTTGCCGCTGATAACAGTGTTAAAATATAGTTGCCACAGAGAACACAGAGGACTCAGAGATATATTGTATCATAATTTTCTGCGGCCATTAAACTGAAACGCGTGTAATACCGTTAATGAGTCGTTTTTCTCCAAAGTTAATAATTAATCCTCGTTTTAATCCAGTTGCCTTCAAATACGAGACCGTCTGAGCAAGTGCCAGTTTGGGTGGTAATTGAACAGCTTTTAATTCCACGACCACTTGATCTTCCACTAGTAAATCCAGCTTGAATCCCTGAATTTTTATTCCTTTATAGGTGATATCAACGGGAATTTGTCTTTTATAGGGAATTGCCCGTAAATCGAATTCCTGACAGAGAGCCTCTTCGTAAATTGATTCCAGAAGGCCGCAACCAAGGTGTCTGTGGACTTCAATTGCTGCACCGATAATCGATTCTGTAATTTTATCTCCCATTATATTAATCCCTCTGTGTTTCTCTGTGCCCTCTGTGGCAAAGATTATTTAAATTCAGGTTTCTGCAGGTGATAGTCTGTTTTGCTTTCGAATATCGCGGCGATGCGGAGGAGTTTATCTTCGCTGAATGTCGGGCCGATGATTTGCAGGCCGATAGGCAGGCGATTGCCGTCGAAACCGCAGGGAATACTGAGTCCCGGCACGCCGGCCAGGTTGACCGCGATGGTATAGATATCGGCCAGATACATCTGCAGCGGGTCATTCGTCTTTTCGCCGATTTTAAAGGCGGTACTGGGTGCGACCGGCATCATCAGGCAATCGGCCTTGGCAAAGGCTTCGGTAAAGTCTTTGCGGATAAGATTGCGGACTTTGAGGGCCTTGAGATAATAGGCATCATAATAGCCGCTGGACAGAGCAAAGGTGCCCAGCATAATGCGGCGTTTGACTTCGGCTCCAAAGCCTTCAGCGCGGGACTTGGAATAGACTTCCACGTAATCACGGGCGCTGGGTGAGCGGTAGCCATAATGACAGCCGTCAAAGCGGGCCAGGTTACTGGAGGCTTCGGCGGTGGCGATGACATAATAGGCCGCGATGGAATAATCGAAATGCGGCATCTGAACTTCGACAAGGTTTGCGCCGAGAGACTTATATAATTCGAGTGCTGATTTAATCGCATCCCGGACGGGGGCTTCGGCCTGTTCGATGAATTGCGGCACGTATGCGATTTTCAAGCCTGTTACAGCCTGTTCAAGGGCGATCAGATAATCCGGTACGGCTGCAGTTTCGGTGCTGACAGAGGTGCTGTCGCGTTCATCGTGGCCTGCCAGGACTTGCAGCAGGATGGCGGCATCTTTGACGCAGGTGGTCATTGGGCCGATCTGGTCGAGGCTGGAGCCGTAGGCGACCAGGCCATAACGCGATACTCTGCCATAGGTTGGCTTGAGGCCAACAATCCCGCAAAACGAAGCGGGCTGACGAATGGAACCGCCTGTGTCGGAACCGAGTGCGGCGCAGCATAGACCTGCTGCGACGGATGCGGCCGAACCACCGCTGGAGCCGCCGGGGACGCGCGTTTTATCCCAGGGATTGACGGTCTTTTGGAGGCCGGAGTTTTCGGTGCTGGAACCCATTGCAAATTCATCGAGGTTGGTCTTGCCGAGAATGACTGCGTCGGCGGCAAGCAATTTCTCAACCACGTGGGCATTGTAGGGGGGCTTGAAGTTGCCCAGAATCTTCGAGCCGCAGGTGGTCAATCCTTCGGTGTAGCAAAGGTTATCTTTGATGGCGATGGGGACACCCGCTAATGGGCCGACAGGCTGGCCGGCGGCGATTTTATCATCCACGGCTTGGGCCTGCTGGAGAGCTTTGTCGGCAAAGACGCTCAGGTAGGCCCCGATTGCAGAGTCATAACGACTGATGCGGTCGAGGATGGCTTTGGTAATCTCCCGGCTTTTAATTCGTCCGGCGGCGATATCCTGTTTGAGTTTGAAGACTGTTAACTGGTCAGTCATAGTTTATATTCCTGATAAAAAGCGGTTAAGCTCCTGAATTGTCATCGAGAATCTGAGGGACTTTGAAGAAGTCATCCACACGGTCGGGGGCGTTGGCGAGGGCCTTTTCAGTGCCGAGCGACGGCCGGGGGATGTCGGGCCGGAAGACGTTGTGGACCGGCAAGCTGTGGGCCAGCGGTTCTACATTTTGTGTGTCCAGTTCATTAAGTTTCTGGATATATTCGACGATGGACGATAATTGTCCACTGAACAAATCCAGTTCCTGGTCGGTCAGATCGAGGCGCGACAGGTGGGCGACCTGTTCGACCTGCTGACGATTGATTTGATTGCTCATAAGTATCTCAATATCAAAGACATAGTTTTGTTATGCGGCCTTTTATCGGCCGATTGCGTAAGATAACACGATTTCATCCTTCCGGCAAGACGGGAACCACAGATTTCGTCAATTACACAGAGGGATAGTTTCAAAAATGGCTTCGTTTGGTTTTTTCGGCAGGATAAACAGGATTAACAGGATAAAGGTATAAACAAGTAAAAGGTAAAGGGTAAAAGAAAAAAATGTGGGAACCGCCTGCGATGGATGGTGGGTTACTCTCAAGCACGTAGGCTTGAGCTACTTTGAAATTGGCTTTGATTTGCACAAACACTTTATGGCTCCTTCTGTTCTGATTATTCCCCATTTAGTGGCTCCTCTTTGGCCCCTTTATTCCTTCTGCCTGTTTTTTTATCAGGCCCTATATATATGTCGGGACGGGATGAAAAGTTGCAAACAAAATAATATATTTATAAAAAAATATACATGGATATAGGTATGTAAATATGGAGGGTTATATGGAAAATTATTTTATATAATTATGTTGACTTTGCATAGTATGTGATACATAATATGTATAGAATGATATGTGACGCCTATTATTAGGAGAGAATACAATGAAGTTTGAACGGGAATTATTGAAGGGTGTGGCGCCGGTGGTGGTGCTGGAGATTTTGTCGCGAGGACGGATGTATGGGTATGAACTGAGTGAGGCGGTGGAGAAACGCAGCAAGGGGGTGTTGTCGCTGGGGCGGGGGACGCTGTATCCTTTGCTGTATAATCTGGAGGCCAAGGGTCTGGTTGTGGCGGAATGGGATGAGAATGAGAGTAGCCGGAAGCGGCGGTATTATTCGATTACCAGTGAGGGTAAAGCCGAGTTGGCCCAGCAAAAGGAACAGTGGCAGGCATTACAGCAGGGTGTGAATCTGGTGTTTGGGTTTGGCGATGGGCTGGTGACGGCGTAGGCGAAGTTAGGATTGACGATTTTCGATTTTCAATTGAGAAAGCCAGTGGTTTAAGTTGCTGTATGCAGCCGCGACGAAACAAAAATGTTAAGCAGGATCATTAAATGATGTTATGCTGCCCTTTCAGGGCGTTCGTGTTGCACGCTGTGTCTCCCCAGGGCGTTGCCCTGGGCTAAGATATGCTGGCCTTTCAGGCCGGAGGCTTGATATGACTGGAGAGAGACCATGAAGGGTATAATGAGCAAAATATGGCGGGTGGCGGCGGGGTTGGTGATTGGATGTGTGGTGAGCTATCTGCTTGTTGCGGCGCTGGATGCGATGCTGGAGTATCCGAATGTTTTTAATCGGGCAACGGGCAATGTCCTGGCGATATGTCTGGTTTACGGTGTTTGCACGGCTGGATGCATTATATTGTTGCTGCTGTTTGTCAGGGAGAAACCGATTTCTTCGCAGGGGTTTGACGGGCTGCCCAGGCATGTGGCGGGTCTGATTGACGCGATTATTGAATCCATGCGGTATCGGCGGAGTGTACGGGCGGATGTGCGGCAGGAACTGACAGATCATTTTAACGACGCGCTGGCAGGCTGTGAGACGGAGGAACAGAAGACGGTCCGGGTCAAGGAACTGCTGGCGGACTTTGGGGATGTTGAGTTATTGGGAATCCTGATGCGGCGGGCAAAGAAACGCTGCCGGCCGTTGTGGCGGACGATGATAGTGCGGATGTTTCAGGCGGCGGGGGTGCTGGTGATTCTGTTTTTTGTATATGTGGGGTGGTTTTTCTGCGGCAAGCCTGCGGTGACGACCAATTACCTGGATGTGCTGAATCGGCAGGTGCGGCCGGTGGCGGATGAAGGTCTGAATGCCTATCCATTATATATTGAAGCCGCGCGATTATATCAGAAACCGACTGATGACAACCCATTTGACCTGACTCCTCGCAGCCTGACCTTACTGAGTGAATCCCAGCGGCAGGTTTTGTCGGGATGGCTGGCGGCAAATCGGAAATCGCTGGAACTGATAGGGCAGGGCAATGAAAAACCTTATTACTGGCCGGTGTATTCTATTGAGCAAAATGAGGATGGCACCAATCCAAGCTTAATTACAGTACTGCTGCCGCATATAAGTCAATACCGCGATATGGCCAGATTGGTTTGCTGGCAGGCTTTGGTGGATGCTGATGCGGGCAGGATGCAGGAAGCATTCAATCACGTAATGGATGCGTATCAATTTGGTCAGAAGGTGCATGGGCAGGAAACCCCTCTGATTGAACAGCTTGTTTCTGCAGCGATAACCATGTTATCTACGGATACCCTTCGCATCATGCTGGATGACCATATTGAGGATGTTGACGCGGCGACGCTGGATTCGGCGCGAAAGCGGCTTGGGGGTTATGTTGATGCATCGCAATTTGAAATCGATTTTGGTGCTGAACGCCTGTTTATGTATGATGAAACACAGCGGTGCTTTACGGCATCTCGATTCGGGCGAAGTCATTTGTATCTGCCGCGACTGAAGGAAATCACGGATTCTGATTTGACTATCGATGATCAATTGGCCTTTGTTGCGCTGAAAGGATTTCAGGTTTTGTTTACGCATCCGGACAAGGACGAGACGTTGAAGCAGATGGAGATATTGTATGCTGAATTTGAAAAGGGAGTCCGGCAGACGCCTGCGGCAATGAAAGCTCAGAATCCGGAGATACAAAAGAAACTAGAAGCATTTTCTGAGAAGAATATTTTTATTCGGTATTTAATGCCGGCACTGGCTAAGGTTGCAGAGCGGTCGCACCGCAGCCGGGTGGACAGCATGGCGACGCTGACGATCATAGCGATATTGCAGTATCACAAGGAGCATGGACAGTACCCGGAGTCACTGTCGGCTCTGGCTGAGGGTGGGCTGCTGCGGCAATTGCCGATGGATCCCTACAGCGATAAGCCGCTGGTGTATCGTCGGACGGAAGAGGGTTTTGTACTGTATAGTGCGGGAATGAATTTGACGGATGACGGCGGTGTGGAAGGGACCAAGAACGGCAAATTTACCCAGTGGACGGATCATGGGGATGTGATTTTCTGGCCGGTGAGGAAGGAAGAGGCAATGAATTGACGATTTTCGAATTTCGATTTGGCGATTGCCTTGAAAAGAAACGGTTCATTTCAGTGTTATTTGTCTATTTTGTAAACTTATAACATATTGTGAAATATAGACATATCTTGTATTTCGTGAAAATCTTTTAAAAATATATTGACATGTTGTACAAATGTACGATATGATATTGTACAAATGTACAAGGAGATGGAATTATGCTTAAAAAGTCATTGTCACCGTTGAGTCCGGCCGAGACGGAAATTTTGCGATTGGTATGGCAGTTGGGGCAGCCGACGGTTCAGCAGGTCGTAGAGGCACTGCCTGAGGGCAGGACGATTTCGTATGCTACGGTGCAGACGATGCTGCGCCGGCTGGAAAAGAAGGGGTATCTTGCCCATGATGTCAAGGGCAAGGCTCACGTCTTTCGACCTCTGGAACATAAAGACAAAGTGCTTCAGTCTGCGGTGACGGGCTTTTTGGATCGACTGTTCGGGGGGGATGCGGTGCCGCTGATGCAGTATCTGGCGGAGCATCAGCATATCAGCGCCGCAGACATTGATCGGTTGAAATCTATTCTCGATGATTCGGGGAAACCTTCTAAATAGGGAGCTTATTTATGGAGACTATTGGAATTTTATTGGATTTTATGACGACCCAGAGTGTGCAGGTGGCTGCGGTTTTTGGGGTGGTGGCGGTAGTGAACTGGATGCTGCGGAATCGCAGTGCGCATGTTCGGTACCTGTTGTGGCTGGTGGTGCTGGTCAAGTGTGTGACACCGCCCATCGTGACATTTTCGCTGCCGGTATTGCCGGGGGAAACAGCGTTGCAGGTGCCATCAGTTGGGCGGCTGGAAACGATGGAGCTGGGGGCGGTGGAGCCGGTTTATGTCAGGCCTGAACCTGCTGTGAATACAGGGGTGCCGGTGTTGGAGCAGAAGCAGGAACATTTGGCGCCCCAACGCAATCTCGACGCGGCCAAGACAGATCGGCCGGGTTTAAGCAAGACAACGCTATGTGTGATACTTTGGGCGGCAGGGGCAGCTTGTTATTTGTTGTGGGCGTTGGGCAGGGCGGTCTTGCTTCAGAGGCGGTTGAAGCACATCCGCCGGCCGCTGCCTGCTGAATTGATGATTGAGCAGATTGAGACACTGGCGCGGCTGTGGGATTACCCGGGCGGCTTTAATGTCTGGCTGATGGATGGGATTAGTCAGCCGTTTGTCTGGGGGGTATGGCGCGGGGCGATTTATCTGCCGACCCATTTCCAGAGTATTGAGACCGACAGACAGAAGGCCATTATCATCCATGAGATGGCGCATGTGGTTCGGCTGGATGCGTTTGTCAATCTGCTGCAGATTCTGATTCAGGGGGTATTCTGGTTTCATCCGCTGGTATGGCTGGCCAATCGTGTTATTCGGCAGGAACGGGAAAAATGCTGTGATGAAATCGCCGTAGCACGCCTGGGTACCGCACCGCGGGAGTACGGCAGCGCGATTGTAGATACGCTGCTGCAGGAGGCTCAGACAACGCTGGCCATTCCAACACTGGCGGTGGCGGGGCCGGTCAGGAATATCGAAGACCGCATCAAGACGATTATGCAGCCCGGCAGGCGATTTTTCCGTCGGCCATCGATGGCGGCGATATTGATAATCGGATTGCTGGCGGCGGTGATTGTGCCGACGACGATTGCGCTGACGCATAAAGTGACGCCGCCGGATTATATGCTCAGCGGGACGGTGATGGATGCCCAAAGCGGCCAGCCGATTGCCGGGGCGATTGTGCTGGATGATGGCTATGGGCCGCAGCCGTATCAGAAAGGGATTACCGACGCGGCGGGGAAATTTGAGTATAAAAGCTGGAATGAGGAGCATACCATTACCGCTAAAGCGGAGGGATATCATTCGCAATCGATGGTGTTTATGACATGGCCGCTGGATAATTCGAAGCAATTAAATTTCAAACTTCGGAAACTTTCCAACCAGAATAATTCCCCAATTAGTATTGATCTGCGTACAATTTCGATTTCCAATGATGAGGCTCAACTTAAGGCACTTTTTGATAAAGCCGGGGTTCATCTGCCGCAATTTGCCATGTCCGTTACACCAAGCGATGTTAATACCCAGGTTCCGGACAAGCTTTCGTACGGCCAATCGGCGTTTTTGACACGTCATGAGGTTGAAAAGATCATCGAGGCGATGCAGTCCAATCCGGATGTCAGGCTTCTGTGTTCTCCCAAAGTCATTGTTTTTTCCGGAGAATCGGCCAATCTGGAAATCAGCGGGGTACAAACCGCTCCGGCTGGGCAGAAAGAATTTTCAGTCCATATTACTCCCACAGCAGCGGCTAATGGAATTCTGTCTGAGTTTAGGCTAATTTTGTCCGACAGTCCCGGCGGCCAGGAAAATCCATTAACACAATTAACTCAGATTGAATCGAAGGTGCTTATTCCGCAGGATAAAACACTATTGATCATTTGTCCCGACTTTTATCAGGACTCTGCAGGTCAACAGACTGCTGCTTCGAAGCCTCAGCGTCGTTTGTTGATTCTTCTGAAGACCCAGGTTGAATCCGCCTCGGAAACCCAAACCGGAGAATCCAGTGATGCTTCTGCTGGTATAGCAATGTCGAAAAGAATTGACCTTGCTCCTGCGGAGTTTGACTTGCAGATCGATCCTCAGCGCGGTGTATGTTTTCCGGTGGTCACGATTGCTAATGAGGGCAAGGAGGCTCTGCCGAAAATGAAGCTGCGGTTTTATCGGGGCAGTCCCGAAAAGGACCTGGATGAAACCGGCAATCCACATGATGGCTGGCATGAGGCCGGGCCGATTGAGCCGGGTAAAACGTGGCGAGAAAGGACCGATGGTTTTCATCTGGACGATGGTGTCTATGAATTTGCCGTAGTTCTGGATTACGATCATGCGATTGCCGAGACGGATGAAACTAATAATGCCATGAGTATGCTGATTAAGGTGGTCAATGGGCAGGTTGCGGAGAAATTGGCGGCATTATCTATACGCAAGCAGATGTCAATTGAAGCACGAATGCCCAGCTCACAGTTGGCCAGCGGCATCATTGAGGCGGTACTGCTGCCGGAGTATCTGGAATCGCACACGGTGCTGTCGCTGAAAATGGGGCGGCTAATGCCCCAGCAGCAGGCGGATGATTCAAAAGAGCCGTATCTGTTTTATTCCTATACTTTTCCACCGGGACAGAGTCCTTCACAATATACAGTCAATACGATCCCGGAACGCTATATTGGCGTGGAAGCCGGGGGGATGAACACGGGCGGATTTGGATGGGCGCCGGAAAGTTCCGGCTTACAACACCTCTGGTCGATTGACAGAATAGAAGATCTGCCGGATTGCCCGCAGCGGGCCATAATTACGATAGGGAATATGACGATCCATGGGATGTTTATCGGTTTGCCGCTTCCAGAGCCTGAGAGGGAAAAGCAATGGCCTTTCATCACGGCCTTTAAAGGAGATGACGGGACGTCCGGCGTGTTTGAGATTACGAAGATAGAGAATCGAAAAATATTTGTAAAGTTCAAAAGGATATCCCTGCCCGGTGTTATTATGTCAACCCCTGGAGTTCGGGTTCCTGCTTCAGAAGTACAAAAAATATTTCTTCCGGAACTTTCAGATGCCGAGAAACAAGGCAAAGGACTGCTTCTGGATTTGGCCAGCAGCCAGATGTTGAAGGTTCCGTCTTCACCTCCCAAAGATGCCGGCCCTTATGGTTTATGTCGCTATTATAATGAATTGGGCATTGGCGATTTGATGTATGCAAAACCCAGTCTGGTTATTATCCGTGGAGGGCAGGCAAAGGTACAAATCGGAGAGCAATGGAAAAACTTTAAGCCTTCTGTGGAAGACAATCTTGTCAGTGCTTTTGAATTGCCGTTTTTTCCGTGCATTGTGGAAGTGACAACGCCGGAAAACAAGACGTTTCGGATTCAGGTGATTCGTGAGGAAAACGATGGGCTGTGGATTGAATATGACAGAAATACAGTTTATGCAGTCAAGTCTGAAGCGGATTCTTCGCAGTCTATTCTCCTGGAGCGTAAGGAATTATTACAGAAGATGCTTAAGACGGAGGAGCAGAAGTTTCAAAGCGGGATTTCCGGGCCTATGGAGGTTCTTGAGGCAAAAATGAATTTGCTGGCAGTGGAAAAGGAATTGTCTGGGACCTCACAGGAGCGAATTGTTGTTTTGCATCAGATTGCGGCACTGCGTCAGGAGGCGGAAAATACGACAAAGCTGATGTTTGAATCCGGACGGGCCACGGAGGCCGAGCTGCATCAGGCCAAACTCGAACGTCTGAAAGCGGAGGAAGAACTTGCCGGGGCACGGCTGCCGGAAGGAGCTCATGGTGCGATGCAAAAGCGTATTCTGCGATTTCCTGATGCAGAGACAAGAAATGTTTTATTCTATGTTGAGCCTGAAAAGGAGGGTTCTTTGGACTGGTGGTGGCCGAATCCGATCACGAAGAACACTTTTTCAGTTCCGGCCAGAGGAGAGGCTGCTGTCGATGCTGATAAAAACATTGGGCTCATCCTTCACAGCAGTGAAGAGGGCGATCCTCTGTCAGCCCTTGAAGGTCTTGCCCCGGATGACCTGCATACACTGATCATTCACGGTAAATCAGGACGCAGTGACCGTCAGACGATTGTGGATACAAATGTAGCCTCCTGCATCCGGCTGGAACACCTACAATGTTTAATTCTGAATGGTGCGATTGTCAGCAAGCAAGCAATTAAAAAATTGACAGGAATGAAGTCCATCGAAAGGCTTTCTATTTATTCATCGCAGTTGGATGATGAAGACGTTGGGCAGATTTCTCAAATGAAGGGTTTGAAGGGGCTGCGCGTTTACGGCGATGTTGGCAATAAAGGTTTTGAGTTCATCTCGACGATGGAGAATTTGGAAGAGTTGTTTACCGGCGGCAAATATGTCAGCGATGAGAGTATTCGGTATATTTCAACGATGAAGAATCTAAAAACACTGACTCTTGCAAAAGAACAGTGTACTGAAAAGGGTTTACAGTATCTGAGTGCACTGGATTCGCTGGCAACATTGAAGCTCCTGGGTTTTGAGATTGGTCCGGAAGGTGCTGGATATCTCGCAAAGATTAAAAATCTGAAATCTCTGGCAATTAACAGAGCGATCTCAGATCAGGCAATGGAACAACTCAAAAACATGAATTGGCTGACGCAGTTAACTCTCCAACTCGGTTTACAGCATTCCGGCAACAAACTGACGGATGCGGGTCTTCTGAGCCTGAACGAGATGAAAAGTCTTGAATCGGTGTCGATCTATTATGGCAGTTTCACTGACGAGGGATTAAAACAGCTCTCGGGATTGTGGAACTTAAAGCGGCTGGAGATGCCGAATACGACCCTATCCGAGGAGGCATATCAGTATTTGAGAAAGGTGCTGCCGCATCTGGAAGGAATGGAGTTCCGGAACTTTGGCAGTATGCGGGATAAAATTGAAGAGGTGAAAATTCTGAAGGAATCGAAGTGATTTTCAATTATACCCAACGGGCATGATTATTCCGCGACGGCCAGTGGCCGCTTTTATGCCGCGTGTATTCACGGGGTCACGTTACCCTACGCAGCCGCGGTGATAAAGATAGTGCTGGAAGCTGGCGGCTGATAGCTCTTTAGCCGCGACGAACCGGGAAATTTTAAGTAAGATCAGTATAAAAGGACCGGTACACGGCGCCGATGGGCGGGTGAACCAGTCCTTTTCCGGAGAGGGATATTGGATGGGAGGTTAATCCCATTTCACTTTTTCGGATTCCGAAAGCAGTCCTTTGAAGCGGTCGTCAACGGCGGCATCTTTATTGCTTTTAAGTTTGTCCAGTTCGCCTTCTCGGTTTTTGACTTCTGTCTGCAATTCTTCCAGCCGTCTGCGCAGGTCGTCGTACTGCATCTGCTTTTTGGCCATAATCAGGTCGAAGCGGCGGGAGACGAGGGCTTTCAGTTCGGCGGTCAGTTTTTCCTTTTCATTGCCTTTGGCCCTGCGAATCTGTTTCAATAATTCGTCGGTAAGCCGCTGGTTTTCCATATCTTCTTTCATAATTGCGGCGAGTTTGGGATTGTTGCGCTCAGCCTCGATGATGGGGCCATAACGCCGCATCAGTTCGGCCATCTTGCCGATGTATTCCTCGGGCTTGTTTTCGCGGAGATTTTTAATCTCGACGGCCTGCGTGGGATAATTTTTCTCCAGCCATGCGATGAACTCGTTGTGCATCCGCTCGATGCGGTCTTTCCAGGGGCTGCCATAACCCTGCGGGGTGCCGGGTTGTCCCGGGCCGGGACGATCGGGACCCTGCGGGCCCTGTCCGGGGCCGGGGCCGGGGCCGCCCATTTGTTCCGGCGGATTGCCTTCGGAGCGTCTGTCTCTGTCTCTATCTCTGCCGCCGCGTTCAAATTGCTGGCGCATCTGGCGAAAACGGGTAGTAAATTCCGCACGAATCTGTTTGCGGAATTCCTCGGGATTTTCTTTGCGCAGCTTTTCGAGCTGCTCGGCTTTGGCCGGGTCCTGAATGCGGATCTGTTCGAGGAACTGATCGATGCGTTCATCGGGCAATTGCGGCTCAGGCCGGGCCAGTTCTTCGGCCCAGAAATCGTCCATGGCAGTGGTTGTTTTGTCCGCTTCTTTTGCTGTCTCGGTTTGCTTTACTGTATCGGCGGGCTTTTCTGTTTCGGCAAAAGAGACCAGACACAACAGGCTGCTCAGCGACAGGCACATTAAAATCAGGGTTAGTTTACGATTCATTCGGATTATCCTTTCCAGAAATCGGTACTGCTGGCGATAACTTCAAGACTTTCAATTTCGGTGGACAGATTGCTGTCATCTTCGAACCATTTGAGGTTTTTGCCCTGGATGGATTCGACCTGTCCGGCGACGGCTTCGATTTTGGTCATTAAGGTATTGACCGGGTCGCTGTCCGAGGTAGCATTATCTTCCCAGATATGAGCAGTCGAGGCGAGGAGGTCAACAGGGATCGCTGTTTTTTGGTTGCTTAGCATGACCCAGCCTACGGTAGCCAGAAGCAGGGCTGCTGCGGACGACAGATAGAAGCGTATCGTGGCGGCGGGGCGGATTGTTCGAGCGGGAACGGCCAGGCGCCGGCTGACCCGCTGCTTGAGGGCATCGAGGGACTGGTCGGAAAGCCTGGGAGCGGGCATTGCGACCAGCATCTCCTGGGCTTCCTCAATTTCCTCGGCCATTCGGGCTGCTTCCTGACTGTCCATGAACTGCTCAATCAGGGCTTTCAGATCATTTTTATTTTCTTTCATAAGACACCTCCGACCTGCATGAGTTCCCGGAGTTTTTTCATACCCCGGTGAATCTTGCATAACGTCGTTCCAATGGGTTCGTTTCGCCTTTCGGCGAGTTCCTTAAAGCTTAAATCGGCATAAAACCGCAGCATAATCAGTTCGGCGATGTCGGGTTCTAGACGCCCGAGGGCCTGCTGCAGGCGGATTTCCATGTCGTTTTCCTTTTCAGGGGCGGTTTCGACGATCACGGATTTGGCTTTTTCGGCCAGCATTTTTCGCTGGCGGTACTGGCTTCTCAGATGGTCCTTAAATAAATTGCCTGCAATGGTAAAAAGCCAGTTATCGAAGGAATTGCCTTGCCAGGAACTGATTTTTTCAACTAATTTGACAAAGAGCTCACTATTTAAGTCCTCGGCGGTATCCCGAGAGCCGCTGAGGCGGTAAAAGAATCCAAAGCACCGATTGGCGTACAGATCAATAAGCTCGTTGAAAGCCTCCGACTGTCCCGCTTTGCACTTTTCAATCAGGTTGTTTAATTGCTCTGGATTCATCTGTCGTTTGTTTTCACTATTTCAGACGGTTGATATTAGGGAAATATTGCATTGAATTAATAATTTATAAATCATTGTATTAAAATAACTTACTTGTCTTCCGGTGGGTTTTGGTCGTCGGGAAAATCAAACTCCTGGGGCGGTTCGGGGATGTCATCGTCATCATATTTCCAGCTATCTGTTTCTTCTATATCATCTATCTCTCTTTTTATATATTTGAAGATTTTGTCCTGAAGCGGCCCCATTCGGCTCTGGAAGGCGTTCATGCGGGCAAAGGCCTGGAGGAGCAGGTCGGTTTTTAGAAGCTGCCATTTAGCGATACATTCTGTCTCTTTTATGTTATTAAAGGGGTCGCACAGGAAAATCCGGCGGCCGTCGGGTTCCTGCCGGTAGAATTCACAGTCTTTACACTGGATCATAATGGTCTCCAATCGGAAATTTTCTAAAGCGGGTCTTGCAATTTTCATAACATTTTATATACTAATCTCCCAAAACTGTTTTGGCAAAATGTTTATAAATAAGGATTTTTGGAGATTCTGATGGCTAAATCGAGACGCAGACGTAAAATCGGCAGCAAAAAGAGGAAGGCCCGCTGGAAGACCCGGCATAAAATCACCGGCTAAGGCGTAGTCTAACTCTTGCCTGCGGTTTCGTTTTTTAGAGAAGCGGGCGTGAAATACACAGAAAGTGCAGAAGTTTGTCTTCGCGGGGAAAGTTCTGCACTTTCTTTTCATTTTTAGACACTATGGAACACTATGATGTCAGGTTTCTTCCGGATGGTCGTACTGTGCGGATACACGCAGGGGCGACGCTGTTTGAAGCGGCAGGGCAGGCCGACATCATTTTGGTTAGTCCATGCGGGGGGCGAGGCACCTGTAAAAAGTGTCGGGTGCGGCTTGAACCCTCGGGGCAGGAAGTCTTGGCCTGCCAGTATCGCATCCATGAACCTGTGACGGTTACCATTCCCGCGGCCAGCCGTCTGTATCATCACCAGATACTCGAGGAGGGGGCTGATAAAGAAATCCAGATTTCGCCGATGTGGCGGAAGGTTTTCATTTCTACCCGCTGCGACAGCTTAGACCAAGTGTGCGACCATCTCAGCATGCAATACATTCCCATTGTGTCCCGGCCGGCGTTTGATTTTTGCGCAGCTGATTTTGGCAAAGGTCTGACGGCGGTATTGCATTATAATATTCCGCTGAAGGGGTGGGATATTGTTGCGGCGGAACCGGGGGATACGGCCGGTCGGTTGTATGGGGCGGCGGCGGATATCGGTACGACGACAGTGGTTTTGCGGCTGGCGGAATTGAAGACTGGAAAGATTCTGGCGACGACATCGGCGGCCAATCCGCAGCATCAGTGGGGCGATGATGTCATCAGCCGGATTGAGTTTGCATCGAATGCTGCGGGGCAGGCGGTTCTGCAGAAGGCGATTATCGATTGCCTCGGCCAGCTCCTCCGGCAGGCGGCGACGGTGGCCAATGTGGATGCGCAGTATGTGTATGAATGTACGGCGGTGGGCAATACAACGATGAATCACCTGCTGCTGCAATGGCCGGTCAGTCAATTGGGACAGAGTCCCTATCTGCCGCACTGTGTGGAGGCATGTACGGTGTCGGCGGCGGAGACCGGGCTGGCGATTCATCCGGCGGGGGTGCTTTTTACGCCGCAAAATATCGCCGGGTTTGTGGGGTCCGATACCCTGGCGGCGGCGGTGGCGTCCGATCTGGATACGGAGCATCAGACGACGCTGCTGGTGGATATCGGCACTAACGGCGAACTGGTTTTGTGCCATCAGGACCGGCTTTATACGGCCAGTTGTGCGGCGGGGCCGGCGCTGGAAGGGGCACGGATACTGCATGGCAGCCGGGCGATGGCGGGGGCGATTCAACGGGTGGTGGTCAACAGCGATGATATTGATATTGACGTGATTGGGGGCAGGCGACCGCATTCGATTTGCGGCAGCGGGCTGATCGATGCACTGGCGGTGCTGGTGGAACTGGGGATTATCGATTCGACGGGGCGGTTTCTGGGCCGGGAGGATGTAGATGGGGGGGCGCTTTCGGCGAAACTGCGGGACCGCCTGATTGAGCATGCCGGGCAGCCGGCGTTTGTATTTGCGGCGGAGTCGGCAAAGCCTGTGGTGTTTTTGACGCAGGGGGATATTCGGCAGCTTCAGTTAGCCAAGGCGGCGATTCGGGCGGGGATTCGGATGCTGGAAAAGACGGCCGGGATTACTGAAGACCAAATCGAAAAGGTGCTGCTGGCAGGGGCGTTCGGCAATTACATTCAGAAGTCCAGTGCGGTGACGATAGGCCTTTTGCCGGCGGTTCCGCTGGAGCGGATTCACTTTGTGGGCAACGCGGCCAGCCTGGGGGCTATGGAGATTCTGCTGGATCGCG
>JBDKVE010000189.1:0-26057 GCA_039679345.1 Anaerohalosphaeraceae bacterium | reverse complement strand
TTCCGGATTGGCAATACGGCGGGGCTCGATAAAGACTTCATCGGCGGTATTACTGGCCGCCAGGACATTGCCGCGACTGTCAAACAGAGTGCCTCGCTGAGCATGCAGAGGAATCACCGAGGTCTGCTGCCGCTGGCTGTTTTTGGCATACGTCTCAGCCTGTTTGAATTGCAGGACGTACAGCCGCCAGCCCAGCAAGCCCATCGCGGTCACCAGCACAATGCCTAATGTGATAATCGTAATTTTGAGTCTCATCGGATCTTTTTGGATTTTTCCGGTTCAGGGGGCGGGGGCAGATGTTCAAACATATAACGGGGATTAATCAGAGATTCCAGGCGGAGCTGCTGGCTGCGTAAGTCCTGCAGGAGCATTTTCTGTTCGGCTCTGGCGCGGCAATACTGGTTAAAAACCCGGCTGGACGTCGTTCTCAGAAGGATAGTAAAAATGAGCGTGCCGGTCAGGAAGAAAATAATAAAGACCAGTCTGGGCCGCGTTGGCATGGTCATATTGGGTTATCTCAAAAAGGTTTTACGCCGCTTTATCCCGCTTTATATACGATATTTGTTCCGATACTTATCCCCCCTGTTGGGGATGGGTAAATCCGTCCGGCAATCCGTGCTATTTGGGTAATTTCAGCTTCATTCCCACCTGAAGCTGGCTGGGATTGGAAAGCTGATCTTTGTTCAGGGCGATGATTTCCGGGTAACGGTCGCCATCGCCAAGATATTTCTGGGCGATCTTGTACAAATGGTCGCCACTCTGAACGGTGTATTCTTTTTCGGCAACCGTCGCCCTGGATTTTCCATTTGCGGGGGTTTGTTCTGCCTTTTTGGCGGACGTACTGTCTTTCGGTTTAGCAGCGGTGGCGCTGTTCTGGACCACGGTTTCGCTTTTCTTGTCGGCAGGTTCAAAGACATTTTTGAACTTGTCCATCAGCGATGTGGAAGCGGCTTTGGGTTTCACGGTCTGAGCCGGCTGGGAAGAGGCGATTTGAGGAATGACCAGCTTGTCGCCCGCTTTCACGATGTTGGCGGAATCAAGAACGCCTTTATTCGCTTCATACAGCATCTGAATCGTTGCTCGCTGATTGCCGACTTCAGGGCCATAATATTTCTTTGCAATAACAGCCAGCGTCTCGCCTTTGTCAACCACGTGGGTTTTTCCGGAAACGACAATTGCCCTGGCAGCTTCCTGTTTGGGTTTGGTTACTGGTTTCTGGATATCCTGAACCGTTTGCTGAGCAGCCTTGATGGTCTGTGCAGTCTGATGATTGATCATCGCTTCCGGCTGCTGGGACTGCTGGGCCGTCGGCAATGTCAATTCTGTATTGGTTCGCGGGGCTACCGCTGTGACTGTATTGGAAAAGGTGCTTTCGGTCTGCGGCACAGAAGGCTGCACCGAGGCTGCTTCAAGCTGATTTTGGGCTGGTGCCGGAGATGCTGTTTCGACGGTCGGCTGGGGCTGAAGGGCTGCCGATGTCGTTTCCATGGTCTGGGACGGTTCAGAGCCGCCCGCAAAGGATTCGAGATTCATAACCTGGGGAGAGGCTTCGGTATTACGGAGGATGGTACGCCCCTGCTGGAGACTGCGAGCCGCTTCCACAACGCCCGGATCAATGACCAGATTGCTGCCGGTCTGCATGGTCACGGCCGTTTCGACAACCGGCTTATCTTTGAAGGAATGAACAAAGTCAGGCAATCCATTGATGACAAACGCAATAATTACAATAAAAACCAGTCCGAGCAACAGGCCCACCTTGGCGTCGGTCGTCATTTCCGTATACTCCTTTTTATTCCGCATATACACTATACTATTTTTCTAGCTATTCTTAATTTCGCACTTCGTGAACGAGGATTCGTTCGTACTTCTTTTTCATCGGCGATTAACGGTTTTTTTGTGAGGATTTCATAGGTTTCATCCGCTTTATGCTGACGAAAATCCTCTTTCACCATTCCATCTTCCAGACTATGAAAACTGATTATCGCAAGAATGCCGCCTTTTTTCAACCGTTGGCATGCATCTTTTAATAAAGTTTTTAAACATTCCAGTTCTTCATTGACGGCAATTCGCAGGGCCTGAAAAGTCCGCGTGGCCGGATGAATTTTGCTGTGTCGTCCCGCTGCGGGCTGGCCCAGGGCTTTGCAGACAATCATGGCCAATTGTCCGGTGGTGTGAAACTTTTGCTTGACCCTATTGTCGACAATAAAACGAGCAATTCTGCGTGAAGCCCTCTCCTGCCCATACTTGAAAATCAAATCCGCAAGCTGTTTTTCGGGCATTTTGTTGACAATATCGGACGCTGAAATACCAATCCGATTATCAAGCCGCATGTCAAGCGGGGCGTCCACCTGAAAGCTCATCCCTCGCTGGGGGTCGGCTACCTGCGCCGAGCAAAATCCCAGATCGGCCAGGATACAGTCCACTTGCTGTATTCCCTGTTTAGTTAATACTTCATCCAAGCGGGAAAAGTTTTCCCGAATCAAAACTATCCGGCACGGAAGGCCGGTCAAATTAGCCTGGGCCATCTGGAGACTTTTAGGGTCAACATCCAACCCTACAAGTACCCCCTCCGGCCCCAGTTGTGAACCGAATAGACGGCTGTGACCTCCATGTCCCACCGTCGCATCCACGAAAATCCCATCCTTGGGCAAATGGATATATTCGGCTAAAGTTTCTGCTAAAACCGGTATATGTTCGTTCGGCGAAACCCCATCCATGGGTCCCGCCGAACAATCCTTCTGATTATTCGAATCCATTCTCAATACGGTCAATCAGCCGGCAACTGAAAACATTGCCCGACTGGAGAGCCGTTGAAGGTCGGGAGAAAATGAAACACCCGCAAAGAGCGGGTTTTGCTTTTTAAGACGATCCAGGCGGTCGGCTAATACATCCACAGCCAACAGAGTCTGCTCATCAGCGGAAACAACGCCATCCAGGCACCCCTGAACACGACTCAATTCATCCATAAACAATTCAGCCATAAATCCTCCGGCTATTCCTCAACTTGTCGGCTCTGTTTTTGCAGAACCGTGTGTCTTGCCTGGGCAACCTGGTGCTGGTACTGACTGATATTGTCAGCCAGATACTGGTCCCAATCCTCGGAATTCCATATTTCGATATGGTCTCGCACGCCGACCAGGGTCAGCGACGAGCCGAGATTTGCCCTTTTCTTGATTTTTTCCGGCAAAAGCAATCGTCCCTGCCGATCCAGCTCAACCCTGCTGGCCATAGCAAATGTCATACGCTCGAAAGCGACGACTTCATCCGGGGCGGCCGTCCCTGGCGCACCGGCAAGGGCGATTTGCTGAAAATACTTTTCGGGATACAGGCAAAGCACTCCATTGGGGCCCATCGCGAGGTAAAAATCGCCGCCGTATTCCTTGACGTCGATTTGACTGCGCAGCTTGTTGGAGATGAAAAGCCGGTTCTTTTCATCGAGTGTGTGCTCAAATTCGCCTGTTAGTAGTAACATTGATTTTTACTCCACCGGAGATATCATTTTGTGGGATACCATACCACCTGTTCCCACTTCTCGTCAACATTAATCATCGGCAATTTTCTTATTTTCGATTGGAATCCAAGGGGGTTAGACTGCTTAAAATCGCTAGTTATGTCTAATTATACACTATATCTTGTATTTTATAAGCCGATATTTCCTTATGTGGTATAATAAAAAACTTCGAAAATTTTGGCTTTTGCTTTCATTTATTCCCACTTTTTACCCACAAGGGGGTGTTGAGTTTGACAGCGACACATTATATTCTCATTATATCTTATATTATATGTTTAATAAAATAAAAAACCCCGACATCGGCCGGGGTTTTTGAAGCGTTCCTATTTTTTTCCTATTGATTGGGATCACTCTCTATTTTAACGGTCGCCTGTAACTCTACCCCTGAAGAGCCGATATTGGCCTTGGTTTGGTCCAGTTTTTTATGGAAATCCGCCAGGGGCATGATTTCAACATGTCCATCCAGAAATAGTACATTGATCTTGCCATCCCTGGAACATTCGGGGGCTTCATAAGCCAAAATATTTCCAATTGGGCTACTGGTGGTCTGACCTGCAACGTAAATATAGGAAGGCCCGGTGAAGTCTTTGGGTTTACGTGGGGATTCCAATACTTTGTTGGTCTTGAGATACTTCTTGGCGGCCTCAAGATTTGGCGGAAATTGGTTATTGTTATCATCTGCATACATAATGCAGGCCAAGCCAATCTGCTTCAGATCGGTCATCGCGATCGCACTCTGAGCTGTTGTTTTAGCCCTACTCAACGCCGGCAACAAGACTGCCGCTCCCATGGCGGCTCCGGCTACCGACGCTGCAGAGATTTCCGCACCGCTGCCCTGGTAACGCGAGCGAATGCCGGTTTCATCCATCCAGGCATAGCTCCAGGACTGGCCCAACTGTCCAAGTTTGTCCTGAATATTGGGCAGCATGACCGGCAGCATAATTCCCTGCCCTGTTGCTCCTGCTGTCGCCATAGGCCAAAACTGCTGAAGCTGGGTGTACATCTGCTTTGCATTGACAGCGGTGTCGCTGTATTGCAGATAGACCAGATTTTTCGGCAGCTTTGACTGCATCATGGCAAAGGACGTCAGCGAACGAATGGATGTTTTTTCGGGCGAGGCGGCTTTGCATTGAGCAACCGCCAGATTGGCAATGGTCGGATGTGAGGAAATGATCACGCAATCATCCACGATAACCCAGTTGGGGATAATCTGCAGCATGGCAACCTGCGGAAACATCCACGCGGTTGCGGTCAGGCCGCCATCGAGCGGCTGCTGTGTAATTTTCAGGCTCTGCTGCGGATCCCCCTGGAAGTTAGCCGTCATTGCCTGGCCAAGGGCCTGCATATTCTGGGTAAACAGGGCCGCATCTTTAAGCCTGGCCGTCAGAACAAAGCCGCCCATGGGTGATTGCGGCAATGTCATTGCCGGATAAGCATATCCAATCATGGGGCCGTTGAGACTCTGGAGGAATCCATCACGCAGTTTGATATTCCATTGGGTCTCCATGCCGGCAATAGCTGCCTTGATTTGGTCGCGATGTTCCTGCGTGGGGGCTAAACGGTCTACAACCTGCATAATGAGGTCGTACACACCGGCCGTATCGACATTGAAACTCATGACGGTAGAGGCACGGCTGTCAGCCTTATCCAGCATCGTTAAATCCATTGGCTTGATGGTTGCGAAAAGTCCTGTACGAGGAGCAGGCACTTCCAGCCATTTTTCGACGATGACATCCTTGCGGTCGAATCCCGCCCGCAGAGTCAGCGACTTGACATTGCTTAAGCCAAGCATCTGAAGCACCGTCTTGAACTGGGACAGATTATTGGTGATTTCCTGCTGCGGAGCAGTTGAATCCACGTTCATTGTTCCGACAATATTGGTGATCATCGTACTGAACTTCTGTACATCACAATATAATGCCAGAATATCACCATGATCGGTCAGTTTGGACAGCGGTGTGGTTTTTGGGGTCTGCAAACGAAGTCCTTTGAGGGTGTCGCCGTTTTCGTCATTGACCAGGAAGACAAACGTATCGCGATACCAGCCCCATGCCACCGGTACTTCCGATTCTTTCATGGCACGGAAGGTAAAATTGCCCATCGGTTTATCGACTATTTGCTCTGTGCCGATCATTCCTTCGAGTTTATCGATGGAGGTTTTAATCTTTTCCTTGTGGGTTTGCCCTTCGACCATCACAAATATACGATAGGGAAATTTCTGATTGGGATCGCCGGCAATATCGCTAATTCCAGCCAGACGCGGGCAGGCAACCAGCTCTTCCAGCAGCGTCTTCATGGTCGGCACAATCTGGGAGGACTGGGGGTCGCCGTCTTTGGTGATTTCGAGCTCCACTTTTTTCAGAATTGCATCTTTGACCTGCGTCACAAACGTCTGAACATTGGGATCGTTCCAGAGCCGCCCTATCGAAGACTGATCAAATGCGGAGTCAAGCTGGTCACATCCACTGGTTGCAGCAAAGGCAAATGTGCCCTCGGGGCACTTGCCGGCCAGTTTTTCCGCAACGGACGGGGCCGCCCAGGCATATACGCCAAGCACACAGACCAAAACCGCCAGTTTTATACCCATTCCATACCAAGTTTTCATATTTCATCTCCTTTTGATAGTCATTTATATTACAAGACAGCCACTGGGCGCACTTGTTTCCAATAAAAAAGTAAAGATAGCTCTTTTCAGTAAAATAGCTATCCGTAAAAATACCGACTCACGGCATGAAAACTTTGTGAAAACAAGAGAAAATCAAGATAAGATGTAAAAAGAACGCCCTTGTCCACTTCTGTTTCAATGGACAAGGGCCTTTTCAGCACACTTCAGCCACTTCAGATTAAGACAGAAGAAGCTTTTGGTCTATACAAACTCCACATTCAGGAAATGGGTCGAACAGGACACACAGGGGTCATAGGCCCGGACCAGCATTTCCATACCCTGCCGAAGGGCATCCTGGCCGAGGTGCATAAATTCCGGCACGAATTTTTCGAAGTCTTTCTGGATGTTGGCATGGTTCTGGTTAGTGGGGATACAGACATTGCCATAGACGCAGTTGCCGTACTTATCGAATTCGTAAGTATGGAACAGGATGCCGCGAGGGGCTTCCACACAGCCGCTTCCCCGGCCGGCACGCGGGCTGACTTTGACCGTCTCGGGCTTGAGGCCCCGAGTCAGGAGGTCATCAATCATCTGGATACTGGTTTCGACGACGTGAGCCGCTTCGGCCAGTTGGGCAATACTGTTCATAAATGGATTGGTATTGCCTTTTTTAAGGCCGAACATCTCGGCGACTTTTTTACCGAGGGGGCTAAGCAGTTCGGCGTTGTTGTTGAACCGTGCCAGCGCCCCGACCAGATAGGCATCCCGATGCCACTTGCACCATTTGGCGGTGGATTGCGGCAAGACATATTCGTTGGCAACCTTCTGCCAGTTGCGAATATTGACCGGGCCATCCCCATTGCAGTCGTTGCTGGTGATATCGCCGTGGTAGAAGGTATAGGCAGGCGGAGTCGTCTGTTTCAGTGAAACATATTCGGTCGGCCGTTCAAATTTGGGCAGATTGCCGGCAACGCTGTGAACCACTTCGCAAATGGTCACCAGATCTTTTACCGTCGATGCTAATTCTTTCTTGAGGTCACGAAGCTGCTGTTCGGTGGGTATTTTGGTCAGGCCGCCGGGGATCAGAGTGACCGGATGGGTGGTGCGGCCGGCAATCAAATCCGACCAGTTATTAGCAACGCGATGCGCCCGAATGATGGTCTTGACGGCATCGGGTGCCTTGGGCACCAGCGGCACCACCGAGGGAGCGTTGAACAAATCCGGGGCAACCAGATAGCCCACGTGCAGGGTGTGACTCTGGAGCTGCTCGGAATAATGCATCAGGATACGCAGCTTGTCGGCCTGCTCGCTGACTTCGATACCCAGAGCATCCTCGACGGCCTTGGTCGAGGCCAGCGAGTGGGTAATCGAACAGATTCCGCAGATACGGCTGACAATGGTCTGGATATCCTGAAAGCTGCGTCCTCGCACCATCGCCTCAAAAAACCGGGGCGCTTCGGGCACCTGCCATTCGCATTTTTCTATTTTGCCATCTTTGGCATTGACCACGATGTTGCCGTGGCCTTCGATTCGGGTAACATGATGTACGTTAATATTTATATTTGTGCTCATACCGTCGGTCCTTGTTCACAGCCAAACAACACCATTTTCTGTCGTAAATCTTCCACGGTTAAACCGTATTTATCCATCACTTCGCGGGCCGAATCCACGTTGGGACTATCCACATAGCCCCGGCAGCCGAAACAGCGGAAGCCATTGGACGGGCACCTTGCGCCGCAACCGGCCCGGATAATCGGCCCCAGGCAAATCTGATTGTATTCATAGCGGCAGATGTTTTCTTTGGCCTTGCATTCCACGCACACGGGATAATCCGGAATCGTCGGTCTTTTGCCCAGCAGCAAGGCCCGGATGACGGAAGCAAACTCCTTGCGGTCAATCGGGCAGCCGTGGATTTTATAGTCCACATCCACCACTTCATGCACGGCCTTGGTCAGGCCGGTTTCCAGGTGCGGCATGTGGGCGTCTTTGCCATAGACACAGTGCTTGACTTCGTCGAGGTCGAACTTGTTTTTCATCTTGTTGACCCCGCCGATGGTCGCACAGGCCCCCAGTGCAATCATGATCTTGCAGCGGCTGCGGATGATTTCAATCCGCTTTTCATCTTCGGGCCGGGTAATCGAACCTTCGATGATGGCGATGTCGAATTCATGGCTCTGTTCGCTCATGGCCTCGCGCCATTCCACCACATCCACGACATTAATCAGGTCCAGAATTTCTTCTTCGAGGTTGACTATCTGGAGCTGGCAGCCTTCACAGCAGGCAAAATCAAAAATCGCTACTCTTGGTTTGCTCATATTAGATCGCCTCCGGCACTATGGCCAAATCAGACCAGCGGAACACCGGGCCGTCCTGACAGACATACAGGCCATTGATCTGGCAATGGCCGCACTTGCCCACACCGCATTTCATTCTTCGTTCGAGGTTCACATAGATATTTTCCGCCGGGACTTCGGCCTCCGCCAGCGCCATCAGTACGAATTTATACATGACCGGCGGACCGCAGACCAGCACCACGGATTTGGGCAGGTCGCTTTCCACCTTGGGAATCAGCGTGGTGACCACCCCGACGTTGCCGTTCCAGCAGTCGTGGGCTTCATCGATGGTTTCCATCAGGGTCATATCCCTGCGTTCCGACCACAGGGCCAATTCTTCGCGGAAAAGCCGCATATCATAGCACTTGGTGCCGACCAGAACCGTGACCTTGCCGTAATCCTTGCGGTTATCCAGGACGTATCGGATAAACGACCGCTGGGGCACCAGGCCGATACCGCCGCAGATAAAGACGAGGTCTTTGCCTTTGGCCTGCTCGACCGGATAGAGCGAGCCGAACGGCCCGCGAACGCCGATTTTGTGACCCGCTTCGAGCTTGTGTATGGCGTGGGTCAGGCTGCCGACGTTGCGAACCACCAGTTCAATTCCTTTTTGGGTTGGTGATGAAGAGATAGAAATCGGCGCTTCGCCCAGCCCGGCAATCGACAGTTCCACAAATTGCCCTGGGGCGTGTCCCAGTTCTTTGCCGGAATCCATTTCCAGATGCATAAACAATTCCGTGCCGTTGAGCATGCGGCGTTTGGTAATCGTCGCCATCTCGGGCAGGTAAATATCCTTGTGTTCACTGCAGCAGTCACACATCGTATCATTCTCCTTTTATCCGAGCGTTCGTTCTTCCATCAGACGGTTATAGACGGTTACAGGGTTGGCGATATCGGCTACGCAGGCGGTGATGCAGCGTCCGCAGCCGACGCAGGCGATCTGGCCGCCGATTTTTTCGGGGACATATTTGGCCTTGCGGAACAGGCGATGGCGGAAGCGGGCGGAGCGGTCCTTGCGGAAATTATGATTGCCCGCTACCGTGGCGAAATTTTCGAGCAGGCAGCCATCCCAGCAGCGCATCCGGTCGCCAGTTTTGAGGTCCCAGTTGACCTGATCCTGAACATCAAAGCAATAGCAGGTCGGGCAGACTTGGTTGCAGGAGCCGCAGGAAAAACATAGCCTGGCCTTTTCCTGCCAGACGGGATGATTGTAGGCCTTTTCCATCAACTTGGGCAGATAGGACGCCTTGCACGCGAGCTTGTGCTTGTTTAACGCGGTGCGGTTGGCTTCCTGAATGGCCTGACGTCTTTCGAGGTCGGGGGTGGCAGCGGCGGTAATTCCTTTGGCGTACGTCATCAGGGCATGCCCTTTTTCGGTCGCCACATCCAGCAGATAAGCGTCGCCGATATCGGTAATCAGGATATCGTAGCCGTCGGAGACAACCGCGGTTTCCATCGAGGAGGCAAATACATTTTTGCTGGGACGCGCGACATCACAGGCGATAATCGTAATCTGTTTGCGGCGATCCATATAATGCTTGTCGTACTCGCCCTGGCTGAATAATTCATCTATTTGCCGGATGGCAATCAGGTCATACGGATGAACACCCAGCAGAATCAATGGGTCATAATTCATCACCGACTGCGCCCCGCCGCCGACTTCAAAATGCAGCAGCGGCTCGACCTGCGGAAGGACGTATTTTTTGGGCGGAAGGATGGTTACATCATAATCCAGCCGCAGCGCAGCGGACGATTTGAGGTCATCAAACTGAAACCGATCGTCTTTGGCCACTACGCCGACCACTTTTCTGCCCGCCGCCAGCATCGCATCTACAAACTGCCCGAATTGTTCTTTACTCAGTTTGCTCACACTCATAAGCCAGTCCTTACTTGATTTCCTGTTAAAACCTCATTTAATGTCTATTCGTTTGCCGCTTTCGGCATATTGCTCCGAATTACAGATAGTACAGCAGCGTTCCCAACTCCATGGCCAGGTCGATACTGACGACTTTGACACGCTTGGGGACCTTCAGCCAGCTCGGTGATAAATTCAGGATGCCTCGGACGCCGGAATCCACCAGCAATGTTGCACAGGCTTGGGCGGACTCGGATGGAACGGCCAGGATGGCAAGGCGGATTTCTTTTTCGGCGATGCTGGAAATGTCCCCGATGTCCTGAACGAACAGACCTGCCAGCTTTTTGCCGATTTTTGCGGGGGATTTATCGAAAATCGCTGCGATATCAAAGCCGAACATGGCAAAGCCGGGGTAAGAGGCAATGGCCGTCCCCAGCCGCCCTGCCCCAATGAGGGCCGCTTTCTGCGTGACATCCAGCTTGAGAATCTCACGAATCCGCTGGGCGGTATCCGAGACCGGATAGCCAACGCCGCGGGTTCCGAAATCTCCAAAATAGGATAAATCTTTGCGAATTTGAGGCGGATTGAGATGGAGTTGTCCTGCCAGGGCCTGGCTGGAAATATAGGCCTGCCCCTCCTGCCCCAACAGTGAAAAAGCCCGCAGATATCGAGGCATTCGTCGAATCGTCTCTGCTGGTATTTTGCGAAATTTCAGCATCCGAAACCGCCTTTTTCATCTTTGTGTTTGTGCTCACTTTCACAAGCTGATGTTCAAAATATCGATTTTGTTGTACTATGTCAAGCGTTTATTTAAAGACTTTTTCACAATTTATTCGCAATAATCGACCTGAAAAGCTTTTTTTCTTGCCGTAAAACTCAATTTCCGGTATGGTTTTAATTGCAAAAATGACCGCCGAAAACAGGCTGATAGAATTGCATAATAAAGTTTTAAATAATTATTTTATAATTACTTACGTATTATATGAATAACCCCAAATCAACCCTTGTCGCAGGTCTTGGCAATCCGCTGATGGCCGATGAAGGCATTGGTGTGCTGCTGGTACAAAAGCTTGCACTTTTATCACAAAATCAGGAAATATCCGGATGCGATGACGTGGAATTTTACGACGGCGGCGTGGGCGGTTTGAGTCTGCTCTATAAGATCGAAAAACGTGATAAGGTCATTTTAATCGATTGCGCCAGGATGGGTACGCCGGCCGGGACGATTCGGCGATTTACCCCTGCCGAGGTACGAACCATCAAAGCATTAGAGCACTTTTCGCTGCATGAGATGGACATCCTGAAGGTGTTTGAACTGGCTGAGCAATTTGGGAATGCCCCGCGGGAAATCGTTATTTTTGGTATTGAGCCGAAAATTATTGCTTTTGACAGCACGCTGTCGGATATAATTCAGCAAAATAGTCCTCGTTATCTGGACGATATATTGAACGAAATCAAAGCAGGAGGCGATAGTTAAACTGCTTTGGCTGTAACTTTTGAAACCCGTTGTGATGGAATACGACTATGAAACCAATTTATATCGCCGCCACGTTGCAGGATTGCGGAAAAACGTCTGTCACCCTCGGCCTGATGCAGCTTTTGCATGACCGCGGATTTGATCCGGGATACTGCAAGCCCGTCGGCCAGCATTATGTCCGCTATCAGGATAAAAACATCGATAAGGACAGCGTCCTGATGCATCAGGTGTTCAATATGCAGGATGAACCCTGCCTGATGAGCCCGATTGCCATCGAACGGGATTTCACACGGAAATTTATCAATAATCCCGATGCAGGCCCCCTCGAAAAAGAAATCCTGCACAGCCGTGATGAATTGTTTAAATCGCATAGAATCGTGCTGTTTGAAGGCACCGGCCACGCGGGCGTCGGCAGTTGTTTCGGTCTTTCCAACGCCCGCGTGGCACAACTGCTCAATGCCAAAGTAGTCATCGTTACCGCGGGCGGAATCGGCAAGCCCATTGATGAAATCGCTTTGAGCCTGTCGCTGTTCCGGGAATATAACGTCGAAATTCTTGGCGTGATTCTAAATAAAGTACTGCCGGAAAAATACGATATGGTCAAAGATGTCGTCAGCCGGGGATTGAAACTGTTCGGGACCAAGCTACTGGGCGCCATTCCATACGAACATATTCTGTCCACCTATACGGTTGGGCAACTAGCCGAGGAATTCAAATACAATGTCCTGTGCGGACAGGATGCCCTGTCGAATCCGATTGAGCACACCGTTGTAGCAGCGATGGAACCCCAGAATGTCGTTCGCCACATTCGCGATAATACACTGGTGATCATACCCGGCGACCGGATTGATAATATTCTCGTATCGATCCTGGTTTTGTCACGCCAGGCAACGCTCGGCGGAGGATTGATTCTGACAGGCGGCTTTGAACCGCACCCGACCATTGAACCGCTGCTCAAATCCAGCAATATTCCCGTATTGACCAGCGCCGATGATACCTTCACCGTCAGCGCACGCATGAAAGACCTCGGATTTAAAATCCAGCCCTATGACACCGCTAAAATCGCCCGCCTGCATCAGCTTGTCGCAGAATATGCCGATGCCGACGCCCTCATTAAGATATTGACGGAATAAGTGCCGGGGGATTCCGAGTCAGTGACCAGGCTGTTTGTAAGTAATCGCGGCACAATCGTTTATAATGATACAAATGAAAGACTTGTACGCTGACACGAAGACCAGGTAATGCCTAAATGAGGACCAAAATCGCAGCTTGTCAAGCACTTTGGCACACACCTGTGTTTTCACAGGAAAGACTGATCCGAATTTCAAATTCCGAGCAGTCATTTGTTAACAAAACTTATCCAGTCGACTCAATCTACAACTCTGGAATAATTTGCGGCTGCGTCTATTGAATATTTTGGGCCATTAATTTTTCCTGTTTTTGGAATTCACGCATAAATTGTGCCGCCATTTTTGCGTCTAATGTCTTCAATATTTCATATTGCTCCAGGGCCGGCCCTTTGTTACCAAGTTTAGCATATGCAGCACCGAGGCCAAAGTGAGCCCCAGCATCATCAGGCTTTAAGCTGATGGCCTGCTTTAGGGGCTCCACTGCCTGTTCGCAATGGCCAAGCATAATATATGTTAAGCCCAGCTTGGCCTGTGCCTCCGCATAATCAGGTTTTAAACTGATAGCATAGTCCAAGGCTTCTTTCGCTTCCTTAAGACGATCAAGGCCGATATAGGCAATCCCGAGGTTGCAGTGTGCCTCTGCAAGACCGGGCTTTAGTGAGATGGCCTTTTTTAAGGGTGCGACTGCTTCTTGATAGCGGCCAAGGTCTATGCAGGCAAATCCGAGGTTACAGTACGCCTCAGCATCGCCGGACCTTTCATTCGCATTCTTAAGCTGTACAACGGCTTCATCAGAACGGGCTGATTTGATATAATGAATAGCCAGGTCATGAGATTTTTCAGCGTTAATCGTATCAGGAGTTTTCAAGTGCTCTTTTGATAGATTACCTTCCTGGCAACCAGTTAAAAGGAGCACAGCAATTACGAGGCACAAACCTGCAACGGGTAATTGATCATACCAATTCTTCATTTTCATAATAATTCCCTTATTTATATATAGACATTTTCTTAATTAAATTATTGAATGTAGTTATCTCGAATTTATGTATGTGCCGCATTTGTTGTGGACCGCTGATAAATTCCAGTTTTCATGGAATTTGTCGATTTCCCCCGTGCTGCAATCGCATCAGACAATACTTTACCTTCACTACTTGTCAAGTTTACAACTTGTTTCTTCATAATGGCATCCTTGCCAGAGCAAGACTCCATAACAACATATCGGTGAAAAAGCTCAACAGGCTTTATTCAAAGGATAAAATATTGGTCCGATAACTATATTTGGGCAAGATTGTATGCGTTCTCAGTTTCTGAGTCAAGCGGAAATATAATTCCACCTCTTGTTATAGATATTACATAGTGGTTTTCATATTATTATCTGTGTTATTTTATGATGAGTCGGATACTAAACCCAATTTTAAGAAATAAATAACAATATTGCGGAGCCATAACTAATAGATTTCAGAGTCTTTAATGGGCTTGAATTCTGCGGTTAACTACAACAGCCTATTTGTCCCACTTTCGCTGACAAAAAACAGATCTGTTTTATTTACATCGCACATCGCAACAGGCACAGCGTATAACAATATACATTCCAAGAAGAGGCTGCTGTGCGAATTGAACCCTTTGTCGCAAAGCAAAGCAGAATTATGTGCGGCAGAAAGTATAACTCGGCATTTCCTTCCGGCCTTATCCAAGACCTTAACCCAATCACTATTTGTCTGTCGATACACCATCATTGGATTGAATCATTCCTGTTAACCATTTCTTTGAAAGAATAGAAAAATGAAGCCGCAAACGAAGACATTGTTGAAAGTAATTTTCATGTTTTGCTTAATCGGGGGATGCTCAAGAACCAACCGGATAACAACTCCGAAAAATTCGGAACCTGGCAACGATGAGCCATTTATGCGAGAAATAAAAGAGATTGCAACTAAAAGAGAACGACTTTATTTTATAGGCCAGCCCATCAACAAAGCAGAGCTTGAGCAAAGGGAATTAGACATTAACTTTCAACGAGATTATGGTTCTTTCGCATGGGAACCCAGAGAGCATTTCGAGGTCATACCTGTCATATTGATAAGATTTTAAGCTCAAAATCAGGTGTACCTCCGCATGGTGTTGATGATTAAATACCGCAAGGAGAAATTTCAGCGGAAGAAGGATTACCGCAAACAACAACTGCTGAATGAGGTGTGCTTTCAGACTATTTAGATGGGGTAAAGGAACTGTTCCACTTTGACTTATCACATAAGCCCGCAAGGATCGAACTTTGAACCAAGTTATTACGAGGGTTTCAGTCTCTTGCTTACATAGCGATACTTACGATACATATTATCCATTATCTAAAAGAGCATTCCATTGAGCTACTCTGCATTTTATGGTATAGTTTCTTTCCCTAATATAAGACAGGAATGAACAATGAAAGTATTAGTAGCTGAAAAATGCGGTTTTTGCCCGGGTGTCCGGAATGCGATTAATCTTGCTAAAAAGACGCTTGCTGAACAAAAGAAAGTCTATAGTCTGGGTCCGATTATCCACAATGAAGATGTGGTGCGGCAACTGTCGCAGGCCGGGCTAAGTACCGTGGAATCGGTGGATTCCATCCCGGAGGGAACGGCCCTGATTCGCTCCCACGGAGCCACGCAGCAGGAACTGGAAATCCTCCATAACAAAGGACTTAACATCGTTGATGCGACCTGTGTGCTGGTTAAACGCGTCCAAAAAATCGCCCGCCAACTTCATGAAGAAGGTTATCACGTTGTTATCATCGGCGACAAAGATCATCCTGAAGTTAAGGCCGTAGTCGGTTCGGCTGAAGGGGTCGAGGTTATTGGAGATGAATCAGACCTTGATAAACTCAGTAATCACAAGAAGTTAGGCGTAATTTGTCAAACCACTCAAAGCCCGGATTATTTTGCCACCATGATTGGATATATCGGGAAATTGCCTTTTTCTGAGATTAAGATCATCAACACACTGTGTCGGGAAACCAAAGACCGCCAGGAAGCTGCGGTCAAACTCTGTCGCCAAGTAGATATTATGTTTGTCCTCGGCGGCCTGCACAGCGCCAACACCCGCAAATTGGCGGAGTTATGTAAAAAACATAATCCGCAAACCTATCATTTGCAAAATTGGGAAGAACTTGATATAAATACGCTTTCCGGCAAATGGGTGGCCGGCGTTACAGCAGGCGCATCCACCCCGGATGAGGTGATTCGAGAGTTTGTCGAAAAGCTCGAAGCACACCAAAGTTAAAATGCCTTCAAAAAATGTGTCGGCAGCGTTGCCGATGCGATTTAACCTTAACAAGGTTATAGGTTCGCCGGCGTATATGTGGGGCGCCAGCGAGGCCTCAAAATAACTCACAGGAGATTTTTTATGGTAGATAGAAATTTAATTTCGAAACTTGGCATCACCGACGATCAGCTTGAGCAGCAATTGGGGGAAATGTACACTGTAGAGCATCAGCAGATGCTCGAAAAAGCCCTCGATAAAAAAGTCGAGGCCCTTGTGCCAGGCACGATTGTCAAGGGTAAGATTGTCGGCATGGCCGGCAATGACGTGGTTATCGAGCTGGGACTCAAGAGCGAAGGCTTAATTGAGACCACCGAATTCGACAGCCCCGACGAAATCGTTGTCGGCAAAGAAATCGAAGTGCTTCTGGAAGAAGTCGATGCCGAAAACGGGCTGGTTCTGTCCAAACGCAAAGCCGACCGCATCCGCGGCTGGGAACACATCACCACCACCAAAAAAGAAGGCGATGTGGTCAAGGGTATCGTCAGCCGTCGCATCAAGGGTGGTCTTCTGGTCGATATCGGCGTGCCGGTCTTTCTGCCCGCCTCGCAGGTGGACATCCGCAAGCCCGGCGACATCAGCCGCTTCATCGGCACCGAAATCGAGTGCAAGATTCTCAAGATCGACACCGAAAATCACAACATCGTGGTTTCGCGCCGCAAACTCATCGAAGAAGACCGTCAGGCCAGCAAGGAAAAACTGCTGCGTGAAATCGAAGTCGGTCAGCTTCGCAAAGGTATCGTCAAAAACGTCGCCGATTTCGGCGTATTCGTGGACCTGGGCGGCCTGGACGGCCTGCTGCACATTTCCGACCTCAGTTGGGGCCGAGTGGCGCATCCGTCCGAAGTGGTTCAACTGGACCAGGAAATCGAATGCATGGTCATTGGCGTGGATCGCACCACCGAAAAGATTTCGCTGGGTCTCAAGCAGAAACAGCCGAGTCCGTGGGCCAATGTCGAAACCCGCTTCCCGGTCGGCAGCCGCGTAAAAGGCACCGTGGTCAACATCATGAACTACGGCGCGTTCATTCGCCTGGACGAAGGCATCGAAGGCCTTGTCCACATCAGCGAAATGAGCTGGACCAAGCGCGTTGCCCATCCGTCGGACATTCTGCAGGTCAGTCAGGAAATCGATGTGGTCGTACTGGATGTCAACAAGGAAAAACAGGAAATCTCGCTGGGTATCAAGCAGCTTGAAGCCAATCCGTGGACCGTCGCCGGTCAGAAGTATCCGGTCGGCACCATGGTGACCGCCAAAGTGACCAGCCTGACCAACTATGGCGCATTCGTCGAAATCGAACCCGGTATCGACGGCCTGATTCACATCTCCGACCTGAGCTGGACCAAGAAGTACAATCACCCCGGCGAATGCCTGCAAAAGGGTCAGGAAATCCGTTGCGTCGTGCTGGAAGTCGATGAAGACAAGCACCGTATCTCACTGGGTATCAAGCAGTTGACCGAAGACCCCTGGTTCCGCGCGATTCCGGAAAAGTATATCCCCGGCCAGATCGTTCGCGGCAAGATCACCAAACTGACCAACTTCGGCGTGTTTGTCGAACTGGAAAACGAACTGGAAGGCCTGCTGCATATTTCCGAGCTGTCCGACCAGAAGGTCGAATCGCCGCAGGATATCGTCAAGATCGGCGACGACGTCGAGGTCAAGATTCTGCGGGTCGATACCGACAGCCGCAAGATCGGCCTGAGTCTGCGTCGCGTCCAGTGGGCGGCTGAAGATCAGAGCCACGCCGCAATCCCCGAAATTACTGAAAATCAGGGACCACAGCGTCGCGGTGGTTTGGATGGCCCGCTGATGCCGAGCTAAAACTCCTTGAATAGCAAAGGTTTACGGCCTTAATCAGTATTTTTCCGGACCGCAGTTAAGCTGCCGGTCGATTTTGGCCGATAAAGACCACAGGGACAAAGGGAAAGTATGCCCTTGACCCTGTGGTCTTATTTTTTATATACCCAGAGGGTATGGTTTTGCTGCGACGGCTACGGGCTATTTTTATTATATCGCAGCAAAGCTTGAAATTGACAAGTGAGATCAGTATAACTAAACGAAAGTCGAGAAAGAACAGGGATGACCTTTTTCGGCGGTACTGCGAAGGTAGGTGATACATGGCTTTCGATGTAACGATCAAAGAGTATCTCAAAGAAATAGATGAAGCACCCCTGTTAAGCTGGAACGAAGAGAAAACACTTGCGACGGCGGTTCTGGACCACAACGACCCGGAAGCCCGCGACCGACTGGTCCGCAGCAATCTGCGGCTGGTCGTCAATATCGCCAAAAAGTTCTCCGGACGAGGACTGACCCTCGGCGACCTCATTGAAGAAGGCAACCTCGGCCTTCTGCGTGCGGTGGATACCTTTGACCCGGAGCACGGGGTACGATTCAGCACCTACTCGGCATGGTGGATCAAACAGTCCATCAAACGAGCCATTCTCAATAACTCTCAGCCTATTCATATCCCGACCTATATGGTCGAATTGATTAACCAGTGGCGCAGCACCTATGCGGAACTGGAATCCAAACTCGGACGCACAGTCAGCCTTGAAGAAATGGCTTCGGCCATGAAAGTTCCGGTACGCAAAGCCCGGGCAATCCGTGAAATCGTAACCGTCGTCGATCAGGGATTCCAGCGGGATTCGGCCGAAGACAGTGCAGGGCTTAACGAAGCGATTGAAGACGATAAAATCCAGATGCCCGAAGACGACCTGGGTTCAGACGAAGAACTGGGACGGGCGGTGGAATTATTGGATCAAATTGAACCTCGCGAGGCAGAGGTTCTGCGTCTGCGGTTCGGGCTTAACGGTGAAGAACCGCTGACACTCAAGCAGATTGGCGAAAAGCTCAACCTGACACGCGAGCGCGTCCGCCAAATTCAGCGGAACGCCCTGGCGCAGTTGAATGAATTGATGACCGCGTAACTCGGCTTCCGGCGTTTACAATTCCGGGTGTGTATCCACTCCCAGCGGTCGCTGCTGTTTCCAAAGACCCCGGGTAAAGTCCGGGAACTTGACCGGTTTTCCGCCGGCGGCAACCGACTGTTCGCTCAATGGAATAATCACACTCCAGGCCACGGAATCATACACATCGATATCCGGGGTTAAACCCTTGCGCAGGGCCTGAATCAGGCGCCAGTCTTCGATGAAATCCATGCCGCCATGGCCGGCCCCCGCGGATTTTTCACGCAGTTGCTTCCAGACGGGGTGTTCGTAGTCCTTCGAATAATCCGCAAGGTCCTGCCATTCATGCGGTTTGCTTTTACCTTCGATATAAATCAACTCGGACGGATACTTCTGAACCAGACCTTTGGTCCCCTGCACGAGGAAATCCCGGCTGTAAGGCCGAGGCAAATTCGTATCATGAGAACACAGTATCGTCTTGCCGAGCTTGGTTTTAATCATGCAGACATTGACATCGCCAAGGGCAAACTTCTGGTTCACCCAGGGGCTGTCAGGGTAATGAACCTTCGCATATTCATTTAAACCCAGCGATGCCGTGCTCATGGACACGAGTGTATCGAAGGCATCGCCGCGGTGGATGTCCATGCACCATGCCATGGGACCGATACCATGGGTGGGATACAGGTTGCCATTGCGATTGATGGATTCATGGAGCCGCCACTGGCCCTGATAGGCCGTCGGAGACAACTTCAATTCACGCAAGTCATGCAGATAGCCGCAGCGACCATGCAGAATCGTCCCGAACAGCCCTTGCCGGACCATATTCATGGTCAGCATTTCCATGGAATCATAGCAGCAGTTTTCCATCATCACGCAGTGCCTGCCGGTCTTCTCGCTGGTCTCAACCAGTTCCCAGCAATCATCCACCGATAAGGCGATATTGACTTCGGATGCGGCGTGCTTGCCGTTTTTCATGGCCGCAAGACAAATCGGGGTGTGCCAATGCCAGGGTGCGGCATTATAGACCAGGTCCAAATCCTCGGTTTCGCACATCTTGACAAAATCCAGATCGCCGGCGGTGTAGAGCTTGGGTTCGGGGAAACCTGCCTTGGTCACGATCCCGGCTGCACGTTTGGCGACTTCCGGACGAATGTCGCAGATGGCGACAATCTGGCAACCTTCCACTTTCAACAGATTCTGGACGTGACTTGTACCTTGATTACCCGTGCCGACAAAACCGATACGGATCACATCCTTGGGGGGGCTTCCATAAGACGTCATCGGAGCCGAAGAAAGGCCTTTTTTCTGTGATGATTGACATCCATTGAATAAAAATGTTCCTGCCGCGGCGCATACGCCAGCCGCCTTCAAAAACTCTCTGCGTGTATTACACGGTTCCATGTGTCCTCGCTATTTAAAAATTAATATCAATTCCATTTGTTCGGGATACGGCCGGGGATATAAGACCGCTTAAACCACAGGTAGTCCTCTGTAGAACCTGTACCGGGATCTACCGCAGACCACCCTTTTTGTTGCGCCGTTGCCATATCGCGTGTTTGCTTATTCACCCATTTATGCCTGTCGGCGTGACCATCGGCATAGACAAATGTGCTGCTGTCGTTATGCAGAATTGCAAACGGATCAACCCATGCCGGACTCTTCAAATTCATATTCCAGGTACGGTGATTCCAACCGTAACCGTCGGTTTCTTCAAGGAAAATAATTTTATCACTGGGATTTACAAATTGTGAGGCACGAATGATTTCCACCTGGTATTCACCCGTCGTTGTCCCATCAGGATATCGTTTGGACAACGGTTTCCCGATTGAATAAGTGCGGTAGCCGCCAATCCACAGTCCCGGCGGATTAGCTGTGGTACTGTTGTAAGGATATACCGCACGTTTCGTGTGGCGATTATCGGTCGGACAATGATACGCCTTGGGGTCAGTGACATAAGGCCAGAGTGCCCCTTTTTCAAAGCCTCGAATTTTATCGTTTAACGTATCGTTAAGATCCTGATTATTGGGCCCCATAGGTCGGCCCACCCAGCAATGAACTCGAACGCTGCCTTCGCCAACAGCAGATCGGTCAAAGGTCTGATAGCCAGTAAACTCGTCCGAGGTGTCACCATCAACGATGAGTTGTTCGTTGTCTTCGGCATACAGCATCCAGCATTTGCCTAGCTGGCCTTCGTTGGCCATACAGACGGATGCACCCGCAATCTCTTTGGCAACCTTTAATGCTGGTACAATAATCGCCAGCAACAGCGCAATAATTGCTATCACGACCAAGAGTTCAATTAACGTAAAAGCCCTTTTGAACTTCATAATCTTTCTCCTTGACGCTTTTATATATCTTCATTATCCACTTTACAATTGCCCCTTCTTCTCTATATATTTAATCCCTTTGAGATGAAAAAATCACCCTCTAAAATTTATTTTCTTGAAAATTTACACTCCTGGTGTGATTTGGGCGGTATTTACCTGATCCTCCCCCTTATTTTCATTGAACCTAATTGCAACGATTGTGTGTTTTCAAGCGGCAAATAGACGAATTTAGATTCCCTGTCAGTAAACACAAAGACATGATGCGGAAAATCACGCTGATTCGATCTTCGCTGACGGGGACAAGATGATTCCTTTACCCGTCAAAAAATATATTTTTCAAAGGACCCCATTAGTCCTTTTATGGACGAAATCTTATTTGCGCCCCGTACCCCATATTCCGCGATACAATTTTTGATAATCTGGATTGGTGCTCTGATTTGAGGCCTCACCCAAATTGTAGGATGCACCATAATCCGAGAGGGATTTGGCTCGTTCTATAAAAGCCAGGGTTTTTGGGTCCTTCCATTGCCAATGCTCCGCATGACCATCCGCAAAAGATAATACGGTCCCCTTATTATGCTGTGAACCCGGGACATCCCAAAACTTATAAGCCATGGGATCCGGATGGATGCTCCAGCCCTGAGCAGTCTCTCGGCCTTCATCGATAAATACAATCTGGACGGAACTATTCCTCAATTCAGTCAATTGCCTGACGGGACGGCCATATTGTAATCCACTATATTTAATAAAATCATAGCCATTCAGAGAATCGGCTATCGAATAGGAACGGATTCGCTTGACCTGCGTCGTATCAGTAACTCCTGTATTTGCAGCCTCGTGATTCGCGCAATGGTACGCTTTCAAGGTATTGGTATAGGGATAGAAAGTACCTAATGTAATGGCCGCTTCAAGAGCTAAACGATTATCCACATTCGTCGTCCAGCCTACCCACGTCGGGGAATTTTGCCCCCAGCCGAAGGGTTCGGCAGATGTGATTCCCGAGGTCATTGCCGGAGCAAGAACGCCTTTATTTTCCTCTGAATAGGTTTTCCATGCCTGAGTTAATTGCCTTACATTGGATTGACAGATGATACGCTTGCCCGCCTCTTTGGCCTTCTTCAATGCGGGCATGACAATCGCCAATAACATCGCAATAATTGCAATCACAACCAGGAGTTCGATTAACGTAAAAGCCCTCTTGTACTTCATAATTTCTCCTTGCCGCATTATCACATCTTAAATGTCTTAATTGTGAAATATTCTCACTTTCCTATAATATAATTCAATTCAAAACAAAATATCTCCCATCAAAAATTAAAATTCCTGAAAATTCATCCTCCCTTCCGGCCCATTGGAAACGCCAGTCCCGCTTGGGTCCTGGAGCTTTTTATTATGGAATCAATACCATTTTAAAATCCAAAGTTTTTCAGGCCCGCCATGCACATAAATCCGTCAATATTTGCGGCATTTTGCTGCTTATGGTGATTGTTTTGAACATACTGCTGAAACCGACTTGTTTTCGAATCATTTCAAAAGGATATTATGTCTCGATTTCATGCTGTAAATAAATTTTGCTTATTTACGTAAACAATCCGTGGTGTATCGCCCCCCTTCAAAAAAATCTTCACTCTTTCGCGGGCCTTCCAGAGCGTCTGTTATATGCTTTGTTTGGAGATATTCAAAACAACAATGAATCTAATCGCGTTAATACAGACCGGGTTATCCTGTTATTTTTTGGGTACTATATTATTATATTCATTTTCAAATTGCAGGACATGGCGCATTTCTTCCTGAGCCAGTTCAAAAAACATTTTTCGCAACTGGGGATCTTTGGTTTGAACCATCAGTTCAGCGAAAAGCTGAAATGCCGCCTGTTCTTTGCGAATTGCAAGCTGCAACGCATCGACATACGTCATCGACTCGGCCTGCTCATCGATTTCAATATAACTGGCCGGTTCCTCGGAGACCTTGAACATTTCTTCGGTGACAACCTGGCCCTGCTTGATTAATTCAAATTCAAGACTGGACTTGTGCTGCATTTCATTGCGTCCCAGCACCTCGAAAATAATCCGGGTGGTAGAATCTTTCATCAAGCCAGCCAAATCATGATAGAATTGAGCAGCCGCTTCTTCTTTACGGATAGCAAATTCTATGACATCTCTGACTGTTTCGAAATCCATACAGGCTCCTTTGGGATCAGGTATTGATCTGTGCCAGATACTTTCTCCACGTATTGATATGGCCTACTTCGTCGGCCCGGTCTTTTTCCAGTGTCATTCGTGTGGCTTCATCCCACGGGGCTGCATTTAATAATTCCCCATAGTGGTGCACGGCTTTGCTTTCCAGCCAAATTCCCATGTTGAGCATTGCTTTCTGTCCCAGCAGGCGTGAGCCAAATCCAAACACAAAACCGACAATCCACCAGGTCCAGCGAATTGGACTGGGACTGAGGCCGTATTCATAAAGCCGAAGCAGAAAATCGGAAATATGGGTTTGTTCGTTGCACATCGCGCGGATCATTTCTTCATCCATCTCATCCCGTTTGCCGGTAATCTGAAACCGATAGACATTGGTTGCCATAATTTCAAGGTTGTGCAGCGTTCGAAGGGCTTTTTTGACACGAGCAAGCTCGCTGGGGGATAATTGACGACCACGCAAGGCTATATCTTCTTTTCGGATGGCCGGACGAAGAATCGTAACATCATATTGGGCATTTTCACTCGGATTCATGCTGCCGTCTCCTTGATCGAAGTTTTTTATTTGACACCATTATCTCTGTTTGCGATGTCCAAGTCAAGAGTCGCAGGCTGATTTATCTGATCTGGAATGAAAATATCCGCTTTAACTTCTTTTATTTATTCCAGTTTCTCAGGTTGCCCGATTTTGCTGCCTATTGGGTCTTTCGCAGATTTTTTCTGTATTGGATCGGGGTGGTTCCGGTTAGCTTGTAAAAGACTTTCGTAAAATAGCTATGATCGCGAAAACCTGTGCTAAAGGCTATTTGCGTGATTGAATGACGGGTCTTGTCAAGTTGCACGCAGGCCGCGTCGATCCGGGTCTTTGTAATATAGTTCAACGGAGATTGCCCAAAAACGGCCTTGAAACGCCTGTCAAACTGGCTGATCGACAAACACGCAATCTCCGCCAGCTTGGTCACTTCAATAGGTTCGCTGAAATGGTCGTTAATATACTGAACGACCCCGGACATTTCTTTAAAAGGCTCCGGAAGCCGGTCTGTATAGTAAAAATTGCTCATTGTTCCTGCAAGACCCGCAACATTACCCAATTTATCAAAGAGCGGGATTTTTGTTGATACATACCATTTTAGCGTATTATCGCTGTCAGGCACCAGCCATAACCTGTCACGCGTCATTTGTTTGTTTTCGAGTACATATCGATCTTCGACAAGATATTTGTCTGCAATATTTTTCGGGAAAAAATCGTGATCGCAAAGACCTATCATTTCCTCTTCATTTTTGACGCCAAGAATGTCAAGAAACGGTTTATTTGCCATGATAAACTGGCTTTTTTCATTTTTGACAAAAAAGAAAATGTGCGGCAGGAAATCGAATAGCCTGCCCAGATAGTCCTTATTTTCAATAGTTTCAAAAAACTGCTTTTGGAAGGCCGCTTTATTCATCGTGTTTTGTCTAAATAATACCAGTTATACCTCAATATTTAACCGACAATGGCATGATAGCAAATAAAATGCGCAATATCTACCAAAAAAAGCGGCAAATATTATAGCCTAAAATCTGGGTTCTTTAGTAGAATTATACGTATTGGTGTGATTATATACCTGTATGCATAACTAAGGATTAATTATGGAAAAATCAGGTTTCAATAGAAGGCAATTTTTAAAATTCTCTGGTGCCGCGGTGCCTGCATTGGTCCTGACGAATACTTTAGAGGCATCTGAGGGAATTACATCAGGCTCCGTGTCCTCGAACTTGGACCCATGGCTATACAGTAATGCCGGCTTTGAAGTTCCTGCGTATCTTAGCGAACGGACGCATGAACTGGCTTGGCAAATGCTTACGGGACAATGGGGCAGGGAAATGAAAAATGCGGATTTTTCGCTGCCTTCTTCAGCAAAAGAACTGGGGCCCAATATGCACTATGCCTGCGCGGCAAAGCTTGTGGCACAAAATGCTCCGATCTGGATACATCCGGGTGCACTCATCGCAGGTTCCGCAACCCTGTCAGAAGCGAAAATGCATCACGTTCCGTTGCTGGGCAATCTATCCAGCATCAGTCATACCACGATTGGTTTTGATATGGTTTTGAAGATGGGTTACAACGGCCTTCGAGCCAAAATCAAGGAACGACTTTCTCGTGAAGGACTCGATGCAGAAGGCAAAGAACTGCTTGAAGCCATGCTGATATGTCTCGATGCGGCCGATATCTGGCATAAAAGACACCTGGCTGAACTGGAACAAAGAATCGCTATCAGTATCGGAAAGGAAAAGGAAACGTATTGCAAGGTTCACACTGCATTGAAAAATGTTCCTGAAAATCCTCCGACTACTTTTCACGAAGCCATTCAGTCCCTTCGATTTGCTTTTGCCTTTCAAAAATTAATGGGCAACTGGTCGGGGCTTGGCAGAATCGACGAGATG
>JBDKVE010000188.1:0-5155 GCA_039679345.1 Anaerohalosphaeraceae bacterium | reverse complement strand
CTGCATACCCCGGATCACGGACTGCGCCTCGCTTTCCAGCGGTCCATAATCCGACGATGCAATCCAGGCGGCAACGTTGGTGTAGTCCTCGTTGCGGGCAGCCAGCATACAGTGAACCTGGGAGGCCAGTATCAGATTCTGGAGAAGAGGACCCGGAATTTCAATCTTCATGGCCGGAGCCATTACCTGCTTCCAGTATGCTTCCGTATCGGCAGCGAGTTTTTCATCGCCGCCAATGGCTGCAATCTCATCGACCGTGGCTTCCCAGCCCGGCATATAGACAACACATTTAACTTTCCCATTCGCAGGAAGGCTGCCGGTAAGCACCCAGACGCCATCTTTGATTTCGTATCTCAGGGAAGCGGCCTCTGATACCAGCAAAGAAGCGAGAGGTTTACCAAGTTTCGTGACAAGAGCCCCGCTTGAAGTCAGTTTCATATCCGCAAATTCTTTCTACTCCCAATCGGAAAGCATCTGAATGGCAAGAGAGATGTTCGCATCTTTGTCTTGAGGATTATCAACAGTAAACTGAGCCACACACAGCGGCTTGCGATTGGCAAACAGGTGAGTTCCCGCACCTGCTGAGTCATAGTCATAAGGAGCAACAAAGGTTCGCTGGCGATAGACCACCCCGTTATCTTTGACGGTAGTAATCACAATTGGCAACCAGCCGCCCTGTAACTGTCGAGCGATTTCGTTACTGGTTCCCGAACCAATCTTCGGCTGCATCTGGCAAAAATATTTCTGGTATGTTTGGGTGGTGGCAGCCGCATTATATATCTTCGGATCATGATTGAAGTACACTGCACCATCCCGGGCAGCCAGAAACTTGCTGTTATCACACGCCAGTGAAAGCAATGTCGGACCGAGGTCTGCCGCCGCACGATGGATCCGCTCTTCGGCCTGTTTAAACGTCTGGTCCGGCATGGCACGCACTCTGTCCAGAATCGTTTTCTTGTCGGCAATGGAGGCTTTATATTGGTCGAGTGCCATGGCAGGATCGTGAGCCACATACAGGCCAAAATCTTTAGCATACACACATCCATTATTTATTATGTCGTCAACTGCAACCCCGAACGAGCCGTTCGGGAGCTTGAAACGCAATACAGTACGATCTGTCATCCAATGCGTGGTTGTACAATACCGCACTTTCAAACGAAGCGGCTGACTGACATCCCAGTCCACGGAAACAGAAGACTTACCCGGCTGGTCCATGATTTCGCCGTTGTATATTTCAATGGAGCTATGTTGTCCCAGACTGGCTTTTTCGAACTGCAGCGCCAGATCGACGGTTTTCCACTTCGAATCCGGGAAAGCCAACATCCGACGAACAGATATCTCATTCGCTGAGGCAGGGAATATCCATCTGATTTTTAACGTACCCTGTTGCCTGGCCGTTCGGTCCTTCCACTGAATCAGATAGGTCCATCTCTGTTTATCTTTGAACAGAGTCCCGTCGAGGTTTTCCCACCGGCCCTGCCAGATCGATCCGCCGGGAGATCCGCCCTGCCGAGTCATGACCCAGTACTGAACACGGACACCATCGCTTGACGGCATCATCGATTCGTCCGCAAACTGGATTCCCACACTTTTAATGCGTCGTTGTTCCAGCCACTGCAGCCCGATACAGCCGATTCCGTTTGACTTCGGTACACGATAAAATCCATCCCCGCCGGCAACCACATCGGTTTCCATATAAAGATCTTCGACCGTGAAATCCTGAAAGCGGTTATTTCTGCATCCGTCCATACGAGCCGGATCCCATGTCACCATGCGGCCAAACGGAGCAATATCAACCGTTTCCGATATGGTATTTGTGATGGGGCTTGCGGAGCGAGTCAGTCGGGCCAGTGCCCAGTTGGCGGCACAATTGGTGATAGAGCCCTCTGTAACAGCAATCAATGTCAGTTCCTGTACCCCTGCAATGGACACATTGATCGACTTTGCCGGGGTGGTCTCAGTCATCCGGCCGCTATTAAAAATTTCCTTGTCATCGGCCAGCACTTTAAACGAAACAGTACCCGGACCGCCCCCCTGCCACTGAACACCCACTTCGGCCTCAAATGTGCTGTACGCTCCTCCCAGGTCAATAACGATCCTGCCGTTGGCATGGCTGCCGAGACCTTTTTCATATACCCGGTCCTTGATTTGCATAGGCAGACCCTGCTGACCCGGCGCGTGAGCACAACAATCGATACCCAGTTCACCCCAATCCTGAGAATTCAAAATAATTGCCCCCTGTATATCGCTGAGGTAGACCGGCGTTGTCGTCTGCTCCTCCGCAGACGCCATAGACGCAATCATCACAACCAGTACAATACCCCAAATCCCTTTTGTTGTCATACCCAAGAAGCCTTTCCTGACTGAATATCCCTGTCTTGCTGTTTTATTCATAATACGATTGTCCATCATTTTTATTCCTGTCTTCCTCCCGAATCCCCGGATAACGTCACAAATTACAGACATGTCCTGCTATTTCGATTCAATTGACTCAAAATACAAAACGATTCGATTGTTACCCGCTGTTGCTGACGACCCAACAAGGTCAATATAATAGCAGCCGAGGCCCCGGTTGCGGGGATATCGATACGCTTGTATAGGTACAGAATTCCCATTAATCCACACCTGAATAGTCTTTATTTTGGCACTATCGACAAACGGCAATACCAGGAACATATGTTCCTGAAAAGGAGGTTCGCAACCATATCCATACATAAACGGCAACTGAAATTCATTCTGCAGCCACCAGGTTCTTGTACCATCGCGTGCGATATCCGGCAACGGGCGACCGGCAGGCATATCCGCAGTATACTGTATTTGTTCCTGCGACTCTGATAACGTGCTGTCCGAGGAAGTGGTGATATCAATATAGGTCTCCTGATCCTCTGAGAATGAATTTTCAATGTAACCGCCGCAGAAATTGGAGAGTGTGTCCAATCCCTGCAAATCGGCCGCCCCGGGCCATATCGGGTAATTGATTCCAGCGGCTTCATTGAATAGCGGAAAATCATAAGAATCGCCTGTCGTCAAACCGGCAGCCCAGCCCGCATCCACACCGGTCTTTAAATCACCTGACAGGACTTTCCATGCCGATAATTCCTTTGGGGCGATTTGACGACGAAATGTGATTTCGTATAAAATGGACTGCTGCCCTCTGGATACAACCTTTAACGGTGTCGGCTTCCAGGAACGCTGCCGCTGTTTAGGAATATCCCGGCACACTTCAGCGATAACTTGATTGACATTAACCTCCCGAGGAAAATGGACAACAAATCGCTGCGTCGTGCCCTGCGGCCCGGTTGTTTTAAGCCGATACCCCTGCTTTGTCGATTCAATAACCGCAGGAATTCCATACACTTTGGGAGAACGCAGCTTTTGAGATGCAGGCTGGACATGCAATACAATAACCTGCCGGGCCGGCACAGTGAATTGAATCTGTTGACCCAAATTGACCACAGGTCCGGCATTTGTCAGACACCATTTCTCATCGGGATAAAGCTGCCTGATTTCACACGGCTGATTGCCCTTAAAGCCAAGCTGCTCATTCAGCGGCACAACCACGTTTCTACTCCAATAATTTGGGTTCACCAGAAAGATATAGCCGTGGTCATCACGAGCATGAGAATATATCTCTGCGCCGCCGATGCCGGGTTTGTCTCCGGCATTATACGTAGTCGTCCAGAGTTCATAGTTCTCTTTGATTAATCCAAGCCATTTCCTGTAAAAGTCAATAATGCTCTGCTGCCTGGAATCCGGTAATGTTTCCAGCCAAAATCGAAGTTCGCCAAATCCCAGATTTGGAACGACCGCAAGCGTTGACAACGCTCCGAATTGATAATTCTCCGTGTCAGGCACGATGGAATTCTGGCAGAAAAAATACTGAACATTCGAGAGGTATCTGTAGGGGATAAATCTTGAATAATGCAATGAAACCATCTGCTCGCGTCGGACATCATCCAGAAGACGAGTCATGTTCAGGCCCTGCCATGGCTTATCCATAAAGGGGTCCGTCAGGTACAAATTGTGATTGTACCAGGCGATTTTCGGCAGCAATTCAGCCCACACCCCGGAATTTGACCAGGTCATCATATTCTCTGAAACACTGTTGATGGCCTCAAGCACCTGCGTTAACCCCCTGACCTGTGCGTAAACCAGCTCTTCGTCCGCCGCTCCTTCGGCACGTTTCCAGATTTTCAGAAAGTCCAGACAGTGCATTTCAAAGCCATACTTTTTGCAGTATTCGGTTGTCCGGGCAATGTAAAGGTCCACAAATTTTTTGTTGCCAAAATGACACTCTTCGGGTGTTATCCCGAATTGGACATGGTTATTATTATAAAAGTTGTAATGTTCACAGAACAACTGTTCCGTGGCGGAATAGTCGCCTACGCGCACACCCAGACCGTTTGCATACTTGACAAACTTTTTTACATACGCAGGGTCTGGATCTTCCGGCGTCGCATCAAACGGACCGGGCCACACCTGATAATGCTCAAGTCCTATCTTCGACATCAGCTCAATGTCTTTTTCCAACTGGTCCGTATGCCAACTGAAGGTAGGATTGTCCTTCATCGTATAAAATACTTCGCCATCCGCGACCTGGGTATAGCGATTATTAATGCCTGACGTGGCAGTCATCGGGCGATTAAAACGCGGTTTATAACGAGCTTGAACATAATGATCCATCGCCTCGACTTCGCCATCATCAAATCCATATCGTACATTTTTGACAAGCTGTGTACGTCCAAGGGTCAGAGAATGACAGGTATATTCCCTGCCGGAAGCCAAGTCATCATGTGGAGGATAGGTGACGCTCCTAACGCCATTATTCGTTTTTATTTTTGAATAGGGAAAATCCAAAGACACAAAACATCCGGCATCCTGGCCCCGATAGAAGGCACAAATATCCAGTAAGGATGTGCTCGCCACCACAGGTTCCAACTCGGATGCGGCATTCCACAATGATACGGAATCAATATGGATCGGTCTGTGAGCTTTCAGTGTCAGCGTCTTGGTTACACACGAGGACACTTCAACACTGTATTTGATCGTCCAGTCAAACAGGGCATTTGTCCCTTCGACAATAACCGGGGCTTCTTGTTTCCCTTTGTCGCGGCCAAGGATTCGGAAGGAATCTTTTTCCGGCGTCACGGTTTTT
>JBDKVE010000187.1:0-5052 GCA_039679345.1 Anaerohalosphaeraceae bacterium | reverse complement strand
AGACTCTCCCCCTCGTCAATCACCAGAGCCGCATCCCAGTCCACCACGACCATGTCTTTCTCATAATAACTGGCATACCGGCTAACCGTTTCCGCGGCCTCCTGATCAGACAGCATTTCCGGATCATTTTCCTCCACAAGTAATGCCGCAACCGCCCGCGTATTGTCTTTGAGCCAGACCTCAGCCTTGCGATTATCCGTTAAACGATTCAAACAGAAAACCGTATAAGCCTCTGACTGCCCGATAGCCTCCAGCGGATTAACACACATCGGCCGCAACTCCGCCAGAATCAACTCCGCCTGCTTACGGACCTTCATTTCGAGACTCATATTATCGTCAAAAATGGGGTCATGATAGCCCACCATCTCCTGCAAACTCACCCCCTCAAAAGGTAAAGATACCTCAATGCTAACCGCCCCGACGGCAAAAACCTTCACATCCCAATGCAGAGTGACAGGCCAGCCTTGTAATAGACATCTTTCATCCGAAAGACGGCAAAATTTGGGCCGATAAAAGAAATAGTACTTAGGACTGCGTTTACTGGGCCCGATAGCGTATTCCTGCAGCGGTTTTGACAACAAAAATCCGACTTGTTCCAGTTTGATTTCGTATGCTATATCATAGGCGTAAATATAAACCGCCCTGCCGTCATAAACTTCGCGAGAGTGTGTCATAAATATAGCCCGGCAATGTTCTTTGAAATTTCAGTAATTTCCATCGAATATTACTTGTTTTATATCATTTTACAGGCCGGAGCGGGCAAAATCAACAAAAACAATACCCATCCAGCCAGCCATGAACAGTTTTTTGTTAAATCTGTAAAAACTTTGTTGCCAATTTTAAAGAAATTCCTATAATTCCCGCGATACATTGGATTACCCCTTGGACGCAGCGGGAAAATTAAACGGTATTATAGACTTATATATATTGAAAATGGCGGCGCAATGGCAAAGAAAAAAGACAACGGAAAAATGACGGCCAAGCAGCTTGAGAAATTCCGCGAGCTTCTTCTGGAAAAGCGCAAAGAGATACTCGAAGATGTCGAGTGCATGGAGCAATCCATCTTCCAGAGCGGCGGCGAGTTGTCCAGTATGCCCGTCCATCTGGCCGATATGGGGTCCGACAACTTCGAACAGGAATTTGGTCTGGGTTTGATGGCCGAAGAGAAAAAAATCCTGGTCGAAATCGATCTGGCCCTCCGCCGCATCGAAGACGGCTCATTCGGCATCTGCGAAGCCTTGGGCATCCCCATCGAAATGTCCCGGCTCGAAGCCATCCCCTGGACGCGTTACAGCCTTGAACACGCACGCCAGATGGAAAAAGGACGCTCCTACAGCAATGTCCGCCAGCGGCCCATTGATATCGACCGCGAGGGCGACTACGAAGAAGAAGTGGAAGAGGAAATTGAAACCGAAGACGTCCCCGATGAAGCCGTCGAAATGGATGGGGAAGCCATCGAACTGCCCGAAGAAGAGGCCGACGACTTTGATGAGGACATCACTCCGGATATCAAGGAATAGTCCCCTTTCGGGTCTAAACCCCTTGGCAGGCGGTGAATCTGCCGTCGGCTAATTCCAGAACACGGCCACCGCGATAATCAGCCAGATCAGGCATCCGATGGCAAACTTCACGGTGATGCCCACCAGCACCCCTGTGCCCGCTCCGATACCGCTTTTCAGCGACTTGTCGGGCGTCTTGCCGGCCAGTCGCTCCACCACCCACACGGCCGCCCCGGCCCCCAAACATGCACCCAGCATCGTCCCGGCCACCGGAATCGGAATCATCACCGTCCCCATCAGCGCCCCCACGACCGCCCCGCCAATCGCCGCCAGTGCCCCTATCCAGCTTGCCCCGGCCTTTTTCGCCCCCCCCGCACCCGCAAAAAATTCGATAATCTCGCCAATCGCCGCCAGCACCGCAATCAGCACTAGCACAGGCACGCCAAACAGATGCGCATCCCACTTCCACCACGCCAACGCAAACGTCGTCAACACCATCAGCCAGTTACCCGGCACCGTCAGCAGCACACTGGCCAGCCAGCAGACATTCAACATCAGCAGCATTGTTATATAGACATATATCATCACTTTACTTGCTGACATCATAGCAGAGCAATTGGTCCTGGTCGCGGAGGAACAGCTTCTTGCCTGAGATCACAGGATGCGGCCAGGTTTGGGCTTTGCCGAAGCCGGGCTGCACGAAACGTCCTGTTTCCTTGTAGCCGTCAGGCGTGGCTTCAATCAGAGCCACAATGCCGTCGCTCTCGCAGCGGAGATACAGACGACCATCGGCGTATGCCAGAGAGCCTTTGCCGGCCTTTCCCTTTTCGCTCCATTTGATTTCGCCGGTATCGAATTGCTGGCAGACCCAGCCTTTGGCATCGCAATAGCCGTAAACATAGTCCCCCACCAGAACAGCCCCGCCGTGGTGGCTGGCAATGCTCTTGTTGGCATAGATTTCTTTGGCAGTGAATGCGCCGTCGGTGTTTTGAATCTCAAAGAGATTGGAACCGGCACCGTATCCGCTGGTCACATAAACCTTGTTTCCCTTAACGATGGGAGTCGGAATCACGGCCGTCCTTCCCTTGCGGTCGGCTCTCCACAGAACCTTGCCATCGGCGGCAACACCCACGACGCTCGCCGCGGTGAGCTGGACATACTGCCTGACGCCTGCAATCTCACAGCTTACCAGGGATGAATAGTGTGCCGAATCCTGGAAGTCTTGGGTTTGCCAGAGCGTGTCGCCTGTTGTTTTGTTGAGGGCAATGATGGCACCTTTCGAGCCGCCGGGAGTGCACAGGGCCTTGTCGCCGTCGATCAGAACAGATTCGCTATAGCCCCATTCAGGCCTTTTGCCGCCAAAGTCATTGACAAGGTGCCTGGACCAGACCTGGGTGCCGTCGGCAGCGTTAAGACAGACGATTTCGCCGTACTGGCCGATCACATAGACCCTATCTCCATCAACTGTAGGCGTGGCTCGGGGGCCTGTATAACCGCCCCACCCGGGGGCACCGGCCTTACCGATTTTGGTTCGCCAGACCCGCTGGCCGTCCGACAGCTTACATGCAATGGCGTAGCAATCGGAACCATCATCCCCCATCGTGTAGATGCGGTCGCCTGAAATGGCGATGCCAGAGTAGGCTTCACCGAGTCCTGTCGCTTTCCATGCCAATTTAGGTCCGGATTCAGGCCATTGTCCAAGCAGCCCCGTTTCTTTGGACACGCCATCTCGCTCCAGGCCGCGCCATTGCGGCCAATCCGCACCAAAAACCGTCGAAATGGATAAAACAATTAGAAGCGTACTCAGAATGCAGTGTCTGATTGTCATGACATTCTCCATGAAAAGAGGATTTAAACAGCATTTTTACCAACAACATCGGTAATTTTACCCATAATCCGCTCACGGGGTCAAGGCTTTTCCATTTTATTGCTGGAATCTCCGAATTGTGTTTTACCGTTTTCAATGAACCGACTTCTATACCCAACATATTATCGACATACCCGCTCTTGTCAAGCGGGAAATCTGCGACTGCCCCCTTGCAAAACACCCCAAAACCGGTTAGGCTGTCCTTCGTTTTAGCCACCCAGCCGCCCGCTGCACTATGCCGGCCGGGTGCAATGTCAAAATAAAATAACAGGATTGGATACAATCGTATGAAAAAATTTAAAACACTCGGCGAAGTCCTCGCCTTCGCTATCAAACTCGAAGAAATGGCCCACCAGTTCTACATCGATCTATCCGGCCGGGCTGACACCGAAGCCATGAAGAAAATCCTGCTGGACCTAGCCGAAGAAGAAACACAGCACAAACAACGCCTCGAACGCATCCTCGGCATCGCCGAGAACGTCCCCGGCGATAACCTCGACCACAAGGAAGTCGCCAAATATATCGCCGCCGTCCCCACCCCCGACCATCTGACTTACGAGGACGCCATCCGCATCGCCATGAATAAGGAACATGCCGCGATGATGCTCTACCAGATTCTGGCCAAGTTCACCGAACAAAAGGAACTCCGCGATGTCTTCGAGCTGCTGGCCATCGAAGAAGCCCACCACAAACGCCGCTTCGAAAAAGAATACCACGACATCAAACTCAAGAAAAATTAATCCCGGAGTAGAATCATGAAGTATTTGGCATGGATTCTGTGCAGCCTATCGGCCCTGTGCACCGCCGCAACCGACGTCCACGACCCCCACATCGTCAAGGACAAGGACACCTATTACATCTTCTCCACCGGCCGGATGCGCCGCATCATCGGCGTCATCGAATCCAAAGACCTGCTGAGCTGGACCCGCAGCGCCAATGTCTTTACCGCCGTACCCGACTGGGTCAAAAAAGAAATCCCCGCGTGCCGCGAACTCTGGGCCTCTGATGTCCACAAAATCGGCGACCGCTTCTGTCTCTATTATTCCGCCTCCACCTTCGGCAGCCAGCGCTCCTTCATCGGCCTGGCTACCAGCAAAACCCTCGACCCCAACAGCCCCGACTTCAAGTGGGTCGATGAAGGCATGGTCATCGAATCCAAGCCCGGCATGGACTTCAACGCCATCGACGCCGGCGTCCTGACCGATGCCGACGGCCGGGTCTGGCTGACATGGGGCTCCTTCTGGGGCGGCATCAAGCTGGCCGAACTGAATCCCAAAACCGGCAAGCTCCTGTCGGACACCCCGACCATTCATTCCATCGCCCGCCGCACCCCGCCGGAAACCGCCATCGAAGGCGCCTATCTCATCTACCGTCACGGCTTCTATTATCTGTTCGTCTCGTTTGACGCCTGCTGCCGGGGCATCAACAGCACCTACAAAATCATGGTTGGCCGCTCCAAATCCCCCACCGGCCCCTACATCGACCGCGAAGGCCGCCCGATGGCCGAAGGCGGCGGCTCGCTCGTCCTGCAGACCGAAGGCCGCTGGATCGGCCCGGGGCACAACTCCGTCCTGTGCGATGGCGATGACGATTTCCTGATCTATCACACCTACGACGCCCAGAACCGCGGCCGACCCGTCCTCCAAATCCGCCCCATCGAATGGACCACCGACCACTGGCCCACCC
>JBDKVE010000186.1:0-14100 GCA_039679345.1 Anaerohalosphaeraceae bacterium | reverse complement strand
CAACAACACCTCTCCTCCAGTGCTAATTCTTGCAATGGATCGCGTAAGGAGAACGCTCTAAATTATTGCTTTTGGCAACGGATCCGTGTTGCTAATGTTCCAAGTCCTAACAACAGAAGCGTAGTTGGTTCAGGAGTTTCTGTTCCTCCATCATCATCTTCCGTTGTAGAAGAATCACCATAATAGTAATCAGGGGCTGCAGATGAACTATAAAAACCAGAACCCGAATTCGACGAACCGGAGGAAGCATGTAAACCTCCTACAGACGATCCGCCACCCATAATTACATCAGGCAAATCTTCAAACTGTTCCCGCTCAAAAACCGCAACCACAAGTTTCGGGCTGTTCATTTGAACGGTTGTTTGCGCAGTACCTACTTCGCCAACGTCACCGATCCAATAAAGGAATCGGTAGCCGGTGCGAGGCACCGCAACAACTTTGATTTGGTCTCCGATCTGAACCTTATGGACACCGTTGCCCGGCGCTATACTCCCGCCGTCAACTGGGCTCGGCTGCAACAACAAAGAATAGCCTGCATCTTCCGCAGCCATCACCGGCATCACGAGCGATACCAGAAACAAAAACACCAGTACATTCCAGCACGGGCAACTTTTCTTCACATGTACTCTCATCATAAATTATCCCCCCGGATAAGTTACATTTCAGAAACAACTTTTCGTGCCCGCCTCGCTCTCAATTGTATTTCATTGCATCCCAGCAGATTCAGGGAAGAAAACTACATTACCCCGATGTGTTAATGACCTCATTGTCATTAAAAACATATTTCCCCCCCTTGAGGGGGGGGGAAACATTAATTCATCAACCAAACTAATTTAATAACAAATTAGCGTTTGCGGCCGCAAGTACGCAGAGCCAGCCAGCCAGCGCCAAGCAGAACCATCGTCATGGGTTCCGGAATGGGAGTCAGAATACCACCTTCGAGGTAGTTAAACACGCCCTTGTCGCCCAAACCTGTTAACGAACCATCGTCACGGGTGGGAGCATTGGGAGTGGTGTACCACACAACGGAAGAATCCTTGCCCGGAGCAATCTGCAGGGCAAACAGACCTTCAACGCTGGTCGCGGGGGTACCGACTGTGGTCCATGAAGCAGGATCACTTGTACCGGCATCAAAGCCAGTGCCTGTAATCACAGCACCAGGAGCCAATGACACTGAAAACCACGTGAAGTTATTTGTGGCATTCTTGATTTCATAGGCATAAATGTAGCCGCCAGCGGTAGCAAAATATGCCGTGCTGGTTACTTCAGCAGAACCAGTTCCATAAACAGGGGAGAAAGTTGTTGTGATCTGCTGTGCGATCCCCGTAAATGCCGGCAGAGCGACTGCCTGCAGGCTCATCGCGCAAAACGCAACTACTGCAAGAAACACCGTCATTTTCTTCATCATTTCCTCTCTTTCTTGAGTTTATCGATGTTGATAAACTTCATGCGGCTCTTCAACGAGAAAAGCCATTTTTAAAATTTAAAATACCATTTACAACACAAAACACAATTTACCACACACACTACACACACATCACACAAAACAGCCCACACAGGCTGACACACGCAATTATTTTTATCACAAGAAATTCGATTTGCTTTGCAAGAAAACGATGCGAAAAGCAAATACGACTTCCCCAAAAAGATTCACTTTTTAAAGAATCTCTGTATCCTACCTCTCACGGTAAACCTTGATTAATGGTATTAAACCAAATAAAGGGTTTCAGGTCAAGAAAAAAAAATATTTTTTTTCAACATATTCAGTATAACTATGTCCAGTATATCACATATAAAAACTCAGTTATTTATATTGATACAAGGCTTTTTTTGTAGACTTTACATCACCGGAGGAGTCTTGGCACCGGTGACAGATTTGCCCTGAACAAACCGGCTGATATTACGAATAGCCTGGCGGAGACGATGCTCATTCTCGACAAGAGCTATCCGCATACAGTATTCTCCGTTTTCACCAAACGCCCTTCCAGGCGCAATGGAGACATTGGCGAACTCCATTAAGTCCATTGCAAAGTCGATGCTGCCCTTCCCTTTGGACTGTTCGACTGGGAATTTGGTCCAGACGAACATCGAGGCCCTCGGAATATCCACTTGCCAGCCCATTTTTTTCAGGCCGTCACAGATAACATCCCGTCGGACCTGATACTTTGCATTCTGCTGTACGATAAAATCGTCACATTCCCGCATGGCGATAATGCTGGCAATCTGGATTGCCTGGAAAATTCCGTAGTCGTAATATCCTTTAATCGTGGCCAAGGCTTCCACCATGGCCTTATTTCCGGCGACAAACCCAATCCGAAATCCGGCCATGCTATAGGGCTTGCTGAGAGTCGTAAACTCAACACCGACATCTTTTGCCCCTTTTGTGGATAGAAAACTGGGTGCTTTGTAGCCATCAAAGAGGGTTTCTCCATACGCAAAGTCGTGAATGACGGCAAATTTGAATCGCTTGGCTAATTCCACGACTCCCTCAAAAAATCCCGGATCCACCGTCATCGCCGTTGGATTATGCGGATAATTGAGAATAAGAAGCTTGGGTTTTGGGAAAAGCCGCTCGCACACCAGCGCGATCGTCTCCAAAAACTTCTGATCATTGCCCAGCGGGACCGAAATGACATTGGCACCGGCCAGGGCTACGCCGTAGATGTGGATGGGGAAGGCCGGGTCGGCTACGATCGCCGTATCGCCGGGGCCAAGCATGGCCAGACACATGTGGCTGAAGCCTTCCTTGGAGCCGATGGTAGCCAGTACTTCGGTTTCGGGGTCCAGCTCAACATTCCACTTCCGGGAGTACTTTAAAGCCATTTCCCGCCGGAGGTTAAAGATGCCCTTGGAGGCACTGTATCGCTGATTGCGGGGGTCTTTGGCCGCTTCGCAGAGCTTTTCTACGACCCGCTGCGGGGCCCCATCCATGGGATTTCCCATCCCCAGGTCGATGATGTCGATATCCTGTTGTCGTTTCTTGTGCTTCAGGGCATTGAGTCTGCCGAATAAGTACGGAGGCAGGCGTTTGACCCGATCCGCTGGTATAATCTCAAAATCACTCATTTTAACCTCGATTATGTTAGATAAGTTCAATTCAGGGTATATAGTTTATCGACAGGCAAGGCAAGTTTCAAAAATATTCCGCTGAGTTTCTGAAAAAGCCGACCCAAGCAGGGAATTGGGTTCGTTTGGAAAACAGAAGATAATAAATTGAGAAATAAAAGAGAGGATAACTAAAAAAAAGGGCGAACACTGAGGTTCGCCCTGCCGTTTCAAAACAGAAGTATGTTTAGCGTTTGCGTCGGATAACCAAACCGCCGAAGGCCAGCAGCAGCATCGTGGCCGGCTCGGGTACGACCTGCCATTGCAGGGCGACGCCGTTGGCGGCGGTCACATCCAGGACAAAGGTGTTGCTGAAATCGGCCCATGACATCGCATCGTTATTGGCGTCAACATAAAGATACATGTCCGACTCGAAATCCAGGGTGTGGCCGACAATCGCCTCGAAGTTCAGCGTAATCTCGCCGGTGTCGAACGAGAGGCCTTCCTGGTAATGGAACGAGTCGCCGTAATACTTGGTTCCGTCGGAAATGCGGTACGAGTCGCCGGAGTCGATGTTGCTTTCGTAGCTCCAGGACTTATCCCAGTTGGATGAGTAGTTGTATCCCCAGTACGGGAAGGACACATCATACGACTCGAGTTCGCAGGAGGCGCCGAACGATGCCTGCGACGGTGTCCACATGCCTTCGCCAGTGTCAATCTGAATGGCGTAGTCACGGACGGACAGGCCTGCATCCATCTCGGCATGAGCCCAGCCCTTGCCGGGATAGGAAGTCGCTTCGGTATGCAGGGCGCCATCCAACCGGATTTTGAGGGTCAGGATGGTGGTGTCGCCTTCATTAAGGCCTGAACTGCCCTGCAAAACCGTCAGGCGGTTGGACGCTTCAGTGGACATCCTGGCATCGGAAAAATGATAATTATTCTCGGAAGAAATGATCTGGGCAAAAGCACCCTGCTTGAGGCTGCCGGCATCCGCGTAACCATGAGTAAAACCGAAGGATTCGCCATTTACGAGCGTCCAGCCTGAGCCGATACCGCCGGAAAAGGATTGATAACTGACGTGCGAGTCGTCCGCGCCGTCCGAGTCTATATAATCATAGGCTCCATCTTTGTAAAAATTGATGGAGCTGTCGTAATTGACATCGGCCAGGGCCGGTGACGCCTGAATCAGCAGAGCCAAAATAGCCATCAGACAAACGCTCTTGCCGACGATACGCATACATTCTCTTTCCATCGTACTCTCCTTGTCCTTTCGGGACCAAATTCATCATCGCAATTACCAAGATATATTCCCTATTTTACCAAATATGTTATTGCGGAGTCAAGATAATTCATATTGCCACTCATCCTGTTTTAACAAGATATATTTCATCTGGATCCTTCCAGAGGAAGTAAGCCGGGGGATAGGCGAGTTTACGGCAGATAAAGTCCGTGCGGTCCAGGCCCTGCGGCATCCTGCGGCGTTTACCGAATGGGCCGAGAAATGTGTTGATGCAGCGTTCGAGGCGGGCGGCATTGGTTGCGGTCAGGGTCAGAATCCGAGCGTGGACGGCTTCCGGATCGTGCCAGAGGGTCGGCGGGATATTCAGCTCGCTCAGCAGCAGCGACAGGCGGGTGGCCTTCTTGTTTTCCGGCGTCGGATAGCGTGACATCCCGGCCTTTTCGAGGAAAGGATTGAACCGCCCCATCACCGCCAGGGATTCCACATACGGAACGTCCAGCCGGGGCAGGGTCTGTCGGACCAGCCAGGCCGCAAGGCCCAGTCCACGCCAGGCAGGGTCGATGATCACACGGGAGATGGTGCGGACCGAATGATTAAGACGGCGGAGACCTTCGGCCCGGTCGGATGAACAGAACTGCCAGCCAAGGACGGCATTGCGTGCGGCACAGTTGGGGGCAGGATAGGCATAGACGATGACACCCATGACAGAGTGTTCGAGGGGCATCAGCGGAACCCATTGCCTGAGCACCCAGACAGCGGCCACGGGACCGAGACATTCATCGCGGTAATGATAGCGGCTAAGCCGGTGGTAGTCCCCTATGGTTCCGGGACAGAGGGTGACGTATTTCAGCAGCGAACAATAGCGCGGGATTTAGGCGATTGGAGTTGCGGCGGCGGGATGGGCGATCATGGCAGCTTCAGGAGACATGGGCGTAGCTTTCCCTTGGAGATGATGTTTTCTGTTGGCGAGCGGGGTCGCGGTAGATGATGTCGGTCAGGCCGGCGGGATGTTTGACGACGATGATATCGGGGGCAAGGTCCACGATGAGGTCACTTCGGACCCCGGCAAAGATGAAGATGCCGCCGGTCCTGCGGGCGATGTCGCGGAGTCGGCGGCTGACGACCGCGGCGGTCAGGCAATCAACAGAGGCCATGAATTCATCGGCGAAGATGAATCGTTTACCGCTGAGAATTGCGCGAGCGAGTCGATAACGGTAGATTTCGCCGGTGGACAGATCCTGCGGGCGGGACAGCATCGCTAGGACATCCGACAGACCGGCGGCAGCAAGAATGTCGAGGGTTTCAAACAGAGAATCATTGACGCGGCCGATGCTGTCGATGAGTGACTGGTCGGCTTCGAGGGGGATGTCGTTCAGCCGGAGGCGGTCACGTTCAGGGACATGGGCATAGAGGGCGTTGAGAAGGATGGATTTGCCGGTGCCGGAGCGGCCGGTGATGTAGCAGATGTCGCCGGAACCCAGTTCGATGTCGAGAGTGTGATTGAAGGCCTGCTTGCGAAGACGAAACAGGGTCAGGCCGAAAATATTCATCACCTGCCTCATGCGGTCGGTGATGGTGCGGGTAAAGGGAATGTGTTTGCGAATCGAAAATCGAATCGTGTTCATGGCAAGCTCCTTTTGTATCTGTTTATGTTAAGCAGAACGACTTTGTCTGTGCGGTGATTTTAGAGTGTCAAGGATTTTACGCACGCGATACCGCGACAGCCCTGTGACACGGACGATGTGGGTAATCGAATGGCCTTCGAGGATGGCCTGGCGGGCAATGGCCTTTTCCAGGGACGAGATTTTGGTTCGCGGGCCAGGGTGCAGAGCTCGTTTGCCGGACAAGCCTTCGGTCAGACGGCGGATACGGCGAGTGACCGCCGATTGCGAGCGGCCGGTCAGAACGGCCAGGGTACGCTGCCGGCAGCCAGAGGTCAGAACCAACTCCATCAGGATGCGATCCGGGCCGGTCAGCCAGTCGCAACGGGATTGAAGCGCCACGGAGTGATCCATGGGTCGGGGGATAATTTCCGAAGGGAGTTCCTGTAGATAGCGGTGACTTGTGCGGGTTTTTCGATGTACCATAAATGCTCCTTTTTATATAATATATGTTTTATATCTATCTAACATTATTATATATTCCGTTTATTGTATTTCAATAGAAAATTTGATTTTTAGTAAACATTTATATATTTTTTTGATATCATTTTTTGGACGTAAAAAAATGAACAAAAATGAGTTTTCGCCGCGAATAAGATGCGAAACATGTAGCAATTGGCGGGCAGGAGGGGATGTCACAGAAAGCTGTTATAAAAATGTGATGTAAAACCGCGTTTTCAGCACTATTGTTTGTATTTACAAATTCTTTATTAACATAGTGTTAAGATCACATTTGAAATATTTTTTATTTTTTTGCCGAAAATAGTAAACATTTTCCGAAGATTGTTCGTCATAATATATAGAGATTTGAAATTATCAGATTGTTATCTGACAACTTAATTCATCACCCTCCTCCGAAGCCAGATACTGCGTTCCGCGGTACTGGCTTTTTTTGTGACCCTCTAAAGTACTGACTATACAAGACCTTTATTTGTTCCTATCATAGCAATTGCTCTACCGGGTCCGCTTGAGGAGTTTTCGCAGGACGCTGGTCAGGGTGTGGGGTTCGAAATAGGTCTTGTCGAGGCGGACATAGACGGTCCGGGGGTCGGGGATACTGACCCGGCCGGGACTGCGGGCGAACAGGTCAGCGGTATAGGCGCCCTCTTCAAACGAGAATATCAAATCCATGCCCTGCACGATGAGACTGCGGATTTTCCACCGGGCGGCATACATCCGCAGTTCGGCGATATCCAGCAGGGTTCGGACGGAGTCGGGCAGCGGGCCAAATAAATCCCGCAATTCCTCCTCGAAATGACGGATATCGGCAGCGGTTCGCATCTGGCCGGCCCGGCGATAGACCTCCAGCCGCTGGCGGTCGGAGGCGATATAATTTTTCGGGATGCCGACATGGAAGCCCAGGTCGATGGCGGTCATGGCGGGCTGCTCGACCGGCTCGTTGCGGAGTTTGGCGACGGCCTCGCCGAGCAGTTGGCAATAGAGTTCATAGCCGACAGTGTTGATGTGGCCGGATTGTTCGGGACCGAGGATGTTGCCGGCCCCGCGAATCTCCAGGTCACGTAAAGCAATCCGGAAACCCGACCCGAGCTGAGAGAATTCCTCGATGGCCTTGAGACGCTTGGCGGCGATGGGATTGACCGGACGGCTGGGCGGCAGCAGCAGATACGCATAGGCCCGGTGCTTGTAGCGACCGACGCGACCGCGAAGCTGGTGCAACTGCGAGAGGCCGAAGCGGTCGGCATCGACAATAATCATGGTGTTGGCATTGGGGATATCCAGGCCGGCCTCGATAATCGTCGAGCAGACCAGCACCTGCGTCTGTCCCTTGACGAAACGCACCATCGCATCTTCCAATTCGTGCTTGTGCATCTGGCCGTGGGCGACATCGACCTTCACGGAATCATCGGCAATAATATCCCGCACGATCTGGGCGGCGCCGTTGATAGTCTGGACGCGGTTATGCAGATAGAAGACCTGCCCCTCGCGTCCGAGTTCAAAGCGAATCGCCTTGCGGATGGTGTCGCGGTCGAAGCGGCAGACCCGTGTAGCCACACTGCGGCGGTCCAGCGGCGGTGTCGCCAGCGAGCTGATGTCACGCAGGCCGATCATCGCCATGTGCAGTGTTCGCGGGATAGGCGTGGCCGACATGGTCAGGACATCGACATTGACGCGGAAGCGTTTGAGCCGTTCCTTATGCTCGACACCAAAACGCTGCTCTTCGTCAATGACCAGCAGGCCGAGGTCTTTGAAGCCGACATCGTCACTGAGCAGTCGGTGGGTGCCGACAAGAATATCCACCTTGCCCTGTCGTGCGGCGTAGAGAATATCCCGTACCTGTTTGGGCGGCGTGAAACGGTTGAGGACTTCAATGGTGATGGGAAATTCCGCAAAACGTTCGGCAAAGGTGCGTCCGTGCTGAACACACAGCACCGTCGTCGGGGCAAGGACGGCAACCTGCTTGCCCGCCTGGACGGCTTTAAACGCCGCACGCATGGCCAGCTCGGTCTTGCCGTAGCCGACATCACCGCACAGCAGGCGGTCCATCGGAATCGCCTCGGCCATGTCGCGTTTGATCTGGTCGGCGGAGGTCAACTGGTCGGGCGTCTCCTGATACGGAAAGGATTCTTCGAATTCCTTCTGCCACAGCGTGTCGGCTCCGAAGGCAAAGCCGCCAAGCTTCTGCCGCTGAGCCTGCACTTCCAGCAGTTCAGCGGCCAGTTCTTCCACACCGACGGCGACCTGCTGTTTTTGCTTTTCCCATTTTTTGGTGCCGATGCGGCTGAGCATCGGGCGGCGCGGCATGGAACCGATAAATTTATGCACGAGATGAATGTTGGAGGCGGGGACATGAATCCGCACCTTGTCGGCGTATTCGATGGTCAGGTATTCGCCGGTGCGCCCGGCCTTTTCCATCATCTCGATACCGAGAAACCGACCGATGCCATAGGCCACATGGACGACATAATCGCCCTTGTGGAGGTCCATCATGCTGTCAATCGGCGAGACCGACCGCAATGTGCGGATGCGCCGCCGGACGGAGGCCTGGCCGAACAGTTCGTGATGGCTGATGACAATCGTCCGCAGCCCGCGGAGGATAAAGCCCTGCGACACAAAGCCCGTCCGCAGTTTCAGGTGCGGCGGGATGCCGCCTGCGGTCTGCTGGAGGATTTCCTTGACGCGGGTCATCTCCGCCTGATTTTCACAATAGAGGATGACGCGGCAATCAACGGCCCGCTCGATTAAATCCGTCAAGGCGTTGCGGCCTTCTTTCCAGAGGCTGCCGGCCTTGTGTTCAAATTCCTGGGCACTGGTGACGTCCAGATGAATGCTGTCCGAATCGGCGGCAAACCGGCTGATTTCGAGGCACGTAAACCGCCGCAGAGCCTTATATATCGCCTCCCACGAGAACATCCCCCGCGGGTCGTCGAGACGGCCAAGAAAGACCTCCGAGACTTCGGCAATCTGTATCGGCTCTTCAAGTACCACAATCGTCTCAGGCGGCAGGACATTCAGAAACAACTCCGTAGCCTGTGCCATCGACAGCGTCTGGCCGACGGCAGCGACCAAGGTAATCTGCTTGAGGGCTTCGCCCGAGCGCTGCGTATCAAGATCGATGAGGCGGATGCTTTCAATCTGGTCGCCGAAGAACTCCACGCGAACCGCCTGCGGCTCGGAGACCGAGGAGCCTGCCGAGGCCAGACTGACGGGGGCAAAGATGTCCAGAATCCCGCCGCGATGGGCGAACTGGCCGGGATAGTCCACACTGTCAGTCCGTTCAAAGCCCGCCTCGACCAGCCAGGTGATGATGTCCTGCGGGTCGAGCGTCTTGCCGGCGGCCAGCTCCAGCCCGCGACGACGCAGCGTATCGACTTTGGGAATGGGCTGATTGAGGGCCTGGACCGAGGTGGAAATCATGCCGCTGCGAGGGCCGCCGACAGGCTGCGACAACTCCAGCACCAGACGCAGCCGCTGGGAACCGATTTCGTCGGTCAGGTTGTCTTCATTGCCCGGCGGGCTTTCCCAGACGGGAAACGTCTGGGCCGGGGTGCCGCCGAAGGTCTGCAGGTCATCGCAGACGCGGTCGGCGTCGTCGATGTGGGGACTGATATACAGCAGCGGGCGGGTGAGTGTTTTGGCGATATGCGTGGCCAGTAAAGGCGCAAAAGATCCCCATGTCCCGTCGGCTTTAACCACCCCCTTGGCGGTCTGCTCCAGACGGGAAACAAGGTCACAGATTGTCTTATCCTGAGTTAAATTCATCAGAGCATCGCCCTGAAAGGAATTGCTGATACTGCCCTTTCAGGGCGTTATTTCGATGATGCACGTTCACCCAGGGCGTTGCCCCGGATAGCGTTATATTCCAAAGCTGGTGCCGACGGCTTTGGCGGCGGCAATCAGCGTATGGTTCATCGGTACAGTCTTGATGCGTCCTGCGGTCTGGCCCAGCGGGATGCTGTCAAGCCGACCGTTTTTCATGACAACCAGCCGGTTGGGTTTTCCGTTCATCAGCAGTTCCATTGCGTAATGACCAAACTGGGTCGCCAGCGCCCGGTCAAAGGAACTGGGGACGCCGCCCCGCTGAACATGTCCAAGGTTGACCGCTCGGCAGGAAATGCCGGTCAGGTCGGCCAACTGGTCGGCCAGCACAAAGGAGATGCCGCCCAGGCGAATCGGGTCGGGGCTGTTGGCGATCTTTTTGGCCACGATCATCTTGCCGCCTTTGGCTTTGGCGCCTTCGGCCACGCAGATGATGCTGAATCGCCGGCCTGTTTTCGAACGGCGCATGACATAGTCGGCTACCTTATTGATATCGTATGGGATTTCGGGAATCAGGATCACATCCGCCCCGCCGGCGGCCCCGGCATACAGGGCGATCCACCCGGCATAGCGTCCCATGACTTCCAGCAGCATCACGCGATGGTGCGAACTGGCGGTGGTGTGAAGTTTATCGATGGCCTCGGTGGCGGTGGTCACGGCGGTGTCAAATCCGAATGTGATATCGGTGCCGTACAGGTCATTGTCGATGGTCTTAGGAACGCCCATGACTGTCAGGCCTTTTTTGACAAAGGCCGCCGCGGAATTCATCGTGCCGTCGCCGCCGATGCAGATCAGCGTATCGACCCCGCGCTTGGTGAGGTTGATGACACACTGCTCGGAGACGTCTTTGTTGACGGTCTTTTTGCCCAGGGTAATCGGGTAGCAGAATGGGTTGGAGGTATTCGACGAGCCAAGGATGGTGCCGCCGACGGTGAGGATACCGCTGACATTGCCATAATTGAGCGGGTGAATCCGGTCTTCGATCAGGCCCTGATAGCCGTCTTCGATACCATAGACTTCGAGGTCGTAATGATTGATTGCCGTCTTGACGACGGCGCGAATAACCGCGTTCAAACCCGGACAGTCTCCGCCGCCGGTCATGACCGCTATTTTTTTGATCTTTGCCTTGGCCATATAAACTCCTGTATATAATTACCCTGTTATTGTCGAACAGGTATCATTATATACGATAAGCCGGTGTATTAAAGCGAAAAATCAATTCGTTTATCCGGGGTAAATCAAGACTGGATCACCCCATAAAAAAACCTGCCCGCATCGATGGATACGGGCAGGTATAATTACGACTCCGTTACAAACCTATTTCATCAGTTTTTCAACCGTGGGCAGAATGGATTCGCCCCAGATGGTATAGCCCTGCTTGTCGGGGTGCAGCAGGTCGGGCATAATCTCACGGGTCAAGACATTCTGGTCATTCAGGAACTTCTGGTTGATGTCGAGGAAGAAAATCATCTTGCCGTCGGCGATCTGGGATGCCAGTTGGGTAGCCTTGTCGTTTTTGGCCCACTGCGGATTGTAGGTCGCGCCCTGGGTCTTGTCCTTGCGCTGGGCATCGTCGCCGCGCGGGAAGATGGCCAGAATCAGCACCTTGGTCTGGGGCAGTTTGGTCCGCAGGGTGCAGACAATCGCTTCAATCCCTTCGGCAATCTGCTCAGCCGTGTACTGGTCGCCGCCGGAGTTGTTGGTGCCGATCATGATAACCGCCAGTTTGGGGCTGATGCCATCGACGGTGCCATGTTCCAGGCGCCAGAGGACATGTTCGGTCTTGTCGCCGCTGAAACCGGCATTGACCGGATTCCACTTGCCGAAATAGCTATCCCACAGATCGGGGCATTTTTCCCAGCCATGGGTGATGGAATCGCCGATAAACAGAATACCGACATTGCCCTGCTTGACGCGTTCGACGACGGCGGCATGGCGCTTGGTCCACCATTCATCCGGCCGCGGCACGGGAATCACGGCCTTATTGGTTGAACCGGCAATCTGGCTTTGCACCTGACTGCAGGAAACCTTCTGTGAGGAGCATCCCGCGACGGTGATGCTGATGGCGAGGAGTAACACTGCGATTGATGACACTACCCAACGGTTGTTCATGTTTGCATCCTTTCTATTGTCTTTTTTTAATTGTATTAACAACCAGCAGACCATTGTATAGAGAACGCGGCGTTTTGAAAGTAAAAAACTTGCCTTTCACTGAGGATATGCGATATACTCCCGGCTTTGACCGAAATGGTGCATTAACAAAAATATCACAGAAACTGGAGAATGACGATGAAGAATTGGGTGTGCAGTGTAATACTCGTGCTAACCTTGGCCGGCTGGACATATGCCAAAGTAACCGTGACTCTGGATGTCGAGGAAATCAAGGATGATGCGAAGCTGGTGGCGTGGGCTAACCAGGCTAAAGAACTTGTTGAGCAATGGCATCCTCGGGCTGTGAATCTCATCCCCACCAAAGACTTTGAGTCTCCTTCCGAGATCAAGCTGGTCTTTCGCAAAGGCGACAAAGGCATTGCATGGACTTCCGGGACACAGATTACCGTCATGTCGGACTGGATTGATAAACATCCCGATGATATCGGATTGGTCTTTCACGAAATGATACATGTGATCCAACAGTACAAACGCGGCGTACCCGGCTGGGTGGTCGAGGGCATCGCCGATTATCTCCGATGGGCACTCTATGAAGGCAAGCCGCAGAATTGGTTCCCTCTCAGCAATAAAGCCAACGGCTATCGCGACAGTTATCAGGTGACCGGTGGATTTTTCCTGTGGCTTGAAACCGAACGCTGTCCCGGCATCGTCAATAAACTTAACACTGCTGCACGCAAAGGGGAATATAAGGATTCTATTTTTACCGACGAGACCAGTGCTTCACTTGAATCGCTGTGGGCCGACTATATGGCAGACCGAAAAACGGCAAAAGAAAAATCGCCGTCAACTGAAAATAAGTAACGGCGATTTAAAATTCAAAACACGCTCAGCGGCCGCCTGCCCAACAGCAGACGGCCGTGAGTTTTTTATCGATGTGCCATTTCCAGCGGCGGGGCTTCACGTTCATGTTTGAGCATCGCCATAAAGAATTCACTGAAGTCCGGCGTGATGCCGTCGGCCGCATAACGAATCGTGACAGCTGGCTGAGTCTGCGGTTTTGCAGCGGGGACTTCAAGCACTTTTTGACATTGAGAACAACGAACTTTTTTACCGGCGTAGGCTTCGCCGAGGGCATATTTCTGACCGCAATGGTCGCATGTAAATTTTATCATTTTTGTAACTCCTTTCTTCTTTCATTTCAACGGCATCTTGCTTACGCCGACTTTTGCTCCTTTTTGTACTTTCATAGAGTAAGACGGCATAATCGGGAATTTGTTTCAACAAAACCGGAATTCTTTACATACTTGTGACAAATGCGAAGAACATGAGGCGGCATTCGATTCGGAAGTTTTGCAGGAAAATCCAGCGAATCAAGGACTTAAGATTAGATATGGACTCAAAGGGTACATTTTTACGGAATCAGGCCAATTTCTTTCCACAGCCGCAAAATTATGGTATGTTATGCACTGGCGATTTTATGCAGTAATCTGGATTTACAATGACTGAAAACATACAGGACAGTACGGTACTATATTCTCATACCGACCGCGACCAGCGGCAGCGGACGATGCGGCTGTCTGTCGTCGAAGGGATGCTGGCCATGGTCGCCATCGGCCTGATGCAGAATTTCTACGTGCCGTATCTCAACGACATGGGCGGCAGCAAATTCGCCGTCGGGATGGGTTTCGGCAGTTATCTTTTGGCCAGCGGATTCATTCAGATATGGGTGCCCTCGATTTTGCGCTGGGCAAAAAATTATCGCAC
>JBDKVE010000185.1:0-6187 GCA_039679345.1 Anaerohalosphaeraceae bacterium | reverse complement strand
TTTGTTTGCAACATTTACTCATCTTCCGACATATATATAGGGCCTTTCAAGAAGGATAGGCAGAAGGGAAAAAAAGGACAAAAGAAGGAGGGATAACATGATAATCATCGAAAAAAATAACAAGCGCATTTCAATCCTGAATCATCTGTGTAATCTGCGAAGTCTGTGGTTGCTTGTTTCCTGCAGCTTTCGATTGCCAAAGATATGGACATAAAACATTGAAAATCTATCCTTCCTTGGTATCATAAATACCAATCTATTCTCGCCGGCCACTCCGACAGGATGGATCAGAACCACGGTTGGTCAAGGTTGCCTGACAATAACGGTCATGAATTTAAGGAGATATCTGCCATGTTTAGAACGAAGAAATTCAGTGCGTTATCAACCCGAAATAAGGGATTTGGATTGTTTGTATTGGGATTAATTAAGGTTTTTATACTTGGAGGAGCCTGGGTGATGGGAATGAACACAGATGCGGCCGGGCCGGAAAATCTGGCCTTGTATCGCCCTACGACGGCCTCGTCGGTCGGCCATTACCCAACCATCGCAGAGTTTGCCGTCGATGGCGAGTCGGACACCGGCTGGCGTTCCGTTCGTGAAATCATATCCAAAGATGGCGTAGGCATGGCCGAAGCCGGCGACTGGCTGACGGTGGACCTGCAGGCTTTATGTAAAATTGATTCGATTGGTCTGGTCTGGGCCAGCAAATCCGACAAGCCTGTTTTTGAAGACCCGCGAACCTCATCCCTGTTCGGCGGCGAGCAGGTCGCATCCTATGGACAGGACTATGCGGTTTATCTGTCGGCAGATGGGCAGGATTGGAAAAAAGTTTATGCCACAACTCTTGGTGCCGGCGGCAGTGAACGGATTCATCTGGAACCAGCCCAGGCTCGATTTGTGCGTGTGGCCATTTATAAACGGTCCAATCCCAAATGCGGCGTCGGGATCAACGAGCTGCAGGTCTTCGGCACCTGTGATACCCAGCGTCCGGCCGGTGAGTGCTGGAAATTTCGCCGCAAAGCCAAAGTCCAATCCGAACCCGCAGCGGCTGACGCCAAAGACCGTGTCCTGCTGTTAAATCGCGGCTGGGAAATGACCCGCGAAGACTGGGCCGCCGCAGGTGCCGCCCGTATTGCCGAGGCAGGTCTGGATACAACCGGCTGGTATAATGCCACCGTCCCCGGAACCGTGCTGACGACGCTGGTGGAGCAGGAAGTCTTTCCCGAGCCGACCATTGCACTCAATAATCTCCAGATTCCCGAATCCCTGTGTCGCCATGTGTGGTGGTACAGGACCGAACTGGCGATCCCGGCAGAATGGACACAGACTCAGCAGCAGCTCTGGCTGGAGTTTGACGGGATCAACTACCTTGCCGAAATCTGGATGAACGTCAAACGCCTGGGCCATATCGACGGTGCCTTCATACGCGGCACATTTGATATCACCGATGCAATCAACAAGGCCGGAAAGAATATCCTGGCCGTGCGGATTCTCCCGCCGCTGCATCCGGGCATTCCGATTGAGAAAAATGAGGTGGACTGGGTTTATAATGGCGGCGCGCTGGGCAAAGACAGCCCGACGTTTTTGGCCAGTATCGGCTGGGACTGGATTCCCCCCGTGCGTGACCGCGGCATCGGGATATGGAATTCCGTTCGCGTCCGCCGGACGGGTCCGGTGGTCATTGAAAATCCCCGCATCGTGACGGACCTGCCGTTGCCGGATACAACGAAAGCGGATATCCTGATTACGGTTCCGGTTCGCAACGACTCTGACCGTCCGCAGGACGTTACCGTTCAGGCGGCATTTGATGCAGTCAAGGTCTCAAAGACGGTTACTGTTCCGGCTCATGGAACTGCCGAGGTCGCCTTTACCCCCGCCAGCCATCCTGAACTGACATTGAAAAATCCCAAACTCTGGTGGCCTGTGGGTTACGGTGCTCAGCCTCTATATGATTTGACACTTACGGCCGAGGTGGATAAGGCCCTCAGCGATACCCATGCCATGCGATTTGGTGTGCGGGAACTGTCTTTCCGCGGCGGCAAGCAGAATCCAGGTGCCGGCGATATCATCGAGTTTTCGCCGGCTCAGGCCCGTTATGTACGAATCAACTGCCTGGACCGTGCTACGAAATTCGGTTTTTCGCTGTTTACGGTGTCCGTGTTCAACAGCAAAAATACAGATAAAGATTTAGCCCGCAATGCTGTCGCGACGGCCTCAAGCATCGAAGGCGAGATTCATCCTGTCGCCCATGCTGTCGATGGCAATGCCGAAACACGCTGGGCCTCGAAGACAGGCCAGCCGGAGTGGCTGTGTGTGGACCTGGGCAAGACTCAGACGGTTGATCAGGTGGGCTTGCTGTGGGAAGCCGCATACGCCAAACGGTATGATATCGAGGTTTCCACCGATGGCCAGAGATGGACCAAGGTCAAGGAATGCAATGCCGCAGACAAGCCCGGCGAACTGGAACTCAGTGTCAACGGCCATCGTATCCTCTGTCGCGGCGGCAATTGGGGCTATCCGGAAATCTTGCTGCGGCTGGACCGCCAGCGTCTGGAAGCGGCGGTTCGCCTGCATCATGAGGCCAATATGAACATCATCCGCAACTGGATCGGCATGACTACTTATGAGTCGTTCTATGACCTGTGCGACCAATACGGTATTCTGATTTGGAATGATTTCTGGCTTGCCAATCCCAGTGATGGTCCCAATCCCGATAACCATAAACTGTTCCTCGATAATGTAGAGGATACGATTCTGCAATACCGCAATCACCCGTCGATTGCCGTCTGGTGCGGCCGCAACGAAGGTATGCCACCCGAAGCCCTCGATGAGGGGATGCGGGAGATGACGACCCGGCTGGACGGGACGCGATTCTATCAGCCGCATTCGTCCGGCGAAGGCGTCAACGGCGGCGGACCGTATAAATACGTTGACCCGACGCGTTACTTTACCGAATACAATCACGGCTTCAAGACGGAAATGGGCATGCCCTCGGTACCCAGCGCCGAAACGATGCGGCGGATGGCCGGTGGTCATGAACCGTGGCCGATGGACCTGGTCTGGACCTATCACGATTTCAGCCCGCAGGGCAACCAGTATCGCAACGAATACAACAAGGCGATTGACGACACCTTTGGCCCGGCCCAAAATCTGGACGACTATTGCCGCAAGGCCCAGATGATTAATTATGAAGGCTATCGGGCTATCTTTGAGGGCTGCAACCACAAGATTTGGAACGATTGCACCGCCATCATGCTCTGGATGAGTCATCCCACATGGCCCAGCACGGTCTGGCAGGTGTATGACTACTGGTTCGGGACCGACGGTGCCTTCTTCGGCTCCAAGAAGGCCAACGAACCGATTCATATCCAGCTTTGCCGCAGTGACTGGACGGTCGAGGCAATTAACCACACCGCCGGGCCGGTGACGGGAACCGTGTCTGCTAAGGTACTCGGTCTGGATGCCAAGGTGCTGTGGGAAAAGAGTGTCCCCGTGACTGCGGCTGCCGACAACCGCACTACCGGCTTTACCATCGCATGGCCCGCGAATCTGCCGGCGGCCTATTTAGTCAGGCTGACCTGGGTGGATGACAAGGGACAGCTTTTGTCAGAGAATGTCTATTGGCTGGGCAAAGACAAAGGCGGCCTTAAAGCGCTGGATTCCATGCCCAAGGTCAAGCTCAAAGGTACCGCCTCATTCACCTCCGGCGGCAATAATGGTCAGGTGGCTAAAGTCGAACTGACCAACTCCACCGGCGATATCGCCCTGATGACGCAGCTTACTCTGCGCGATGCCGAGACCGGCCAGCGTATCCTGCCGGCCTATTACAGCGATAATTACCTGACCCTGCTGCCCGGCGAATCGAAGACAGTGACCATTTCCTGCAGCGAGGCTGATGCCGGCAAAAAGATGAAAGTCACCCTTGCCGGCTGGAACATCGCGGATGAAGAAATCCGGTAAATGAATTGAGAATAGAGAATTTGGAATGGAGAAATAACTTTCGGTCGGAGATTGTTGATCGATCGTGGGAAGGACAAACCACGGAGTTCTTGTAGGGCAAGCCTCTGTGCTTGCCGGTATTTGAGCTTTGCCGAAGGTGTTCCAATTGGATTGGGGATTGGATTCGCCTGCGGCGAGGCGGAATAACCCCAAGCGCGGAGGCTTGGGCTACAATACATCATTCGACCCCGTTCGGTGTCGGGGCGGGGTTGTGGTCCTTTAACACCGGGCTGCGCCCGGCGCTCTTCGGGTTTGACCCTGGTGGGTCAGAAAATAAAAACAATAGATATGAGACTATAATGGATGATTGAATAAGTACAGCGTAGTTATGGCCCACCCACGAGACTGTCCCGAAGGGCAACATATTGATTATATAAGGAAATAGAATGTTATTTGTGAGGTTATTTACTAACGTAGAAAATGAACAAAAAGCCAAAGATTTGCTCCAAGAAATTCTGGAACCCATTAGGCAGTATATATTGCTTATAAAGAAACTGAATGTCAAACCATATTGGAAAATTAAAGATCAATTTGTTGTTGAATGCCTCCTTGAACTTGATAAAGATTTTGGAGAAACGGAAAAAAGTGCTTTTTTAAATAACATTGCAGACACCAATAAATTCTTTGGTGACCCTGACGATGAATACATAATTTCAAATCAATATCCTGGTCACATTAAAGATGGCATTTGTTTGCTTGATGTGTTTTTTAACTATGTGAAATAAATAAAAGTTCCGGGCTAGAGACCGGGGACAACTAGCTCTTAAAAGGAGAATAAATGTTGCCTGTCTCTAATATCCGGAAAATATAAAGGACCAGAAGGAGTGTTTATTCCTTTTAAAGGCATATACGATGATCAGCTCAGCAGAAGAATTTGTTAAGCTCAGAGATAGTGATGTACGTGAGGAGTATTGGCGTGCAGCTCATGAAACGGCATCTATAGAAGTGTGGTTGGATGTGATAAAAAAATATCCTGGTTATAAGGAATGGGTAGTATTAAATAAAACGGTTCCATTGGAGATACTTGAAATCCTTGTCAATGATGACAATCCAAATGTAAGACATGCAGTCGCTATGAAAAAGAAAGTTAGCATCGAGCTATTGATAAAGCTGGCACAAGACCCAGAGCCGTGTGTAAGACAACGGGTGGCCTATAATTCCAAAACGCCAAAATCTGTATTGGAAATATTATCCAAGGATCCTGTTGTTATCGTTTCTCAAAAAGCTATTGAACGATTGAATGCTCTCAAATATAATAGTAGTGATCATGGACAATGACAATGCTGTATGAAACTATCTAACGTTGGAGGTTTTGGAGTGGATAAGTCGTGCACCAACAACCATAATTATTGTTGTGAACTGATGACCTGTAATATTCAGAACGAAGATGATATTATTGTGTACATACCTAAATTGAGAGAATATGGCATCTCTGTTCATGATGGAGGATCGTCTTATATAACTATTCACTTCTGTCCCTGGTGCGGCAAGCATCTTCCTGCGTCATTACGTGATGTATGGTTTGATGAATTAGAGAAATTGGGAATAGAGGATTGGGATGATCCAAGAATACCAGAGAAATACAAATCAGATGCCTGGTGGAAAACGAATAAATAGGCAGGACATGGTGCAGGCAAGCAAGGAGATCCTCTGAGCTTGCCATATTTCAGCTTAGCAGAAAGCATTCCATAATAAATATGGATTCGCCTGCGGCGAGGCGGGATGACCCCAAGCGCGGAGGCTTGGGCTACTATTGGCGAGATTCCAAACGTGAAGACCTGAGCTAGATTGTCAGCGACGCAAATCGTCAGTTTGTCTTGACGCCCCAGGTTTTATTGGGTTTGGGACCCATGATGAGTTTCAGTTCGCCGCCGTTGACGATGTCGGTGTGGGTAATCCACGGTTCGGTCAGCGGCTTGCCGTTTAAGGAGGCCTGCTGGATATACATATTGGTCTCGGAGCAGCCGGGAGCCGACACGGTAAACTGCTTGCCGTTGGGCAGATGGATGGTCACTTTCTCAAATACGGGGCTGCCGATGGTATAGGTTGGCAGGCCCGGGGTGACCGGGTAGAAGCCCATGCAGGAAAAGACCACGAAGGACGACATGCCGCCGCCGTCTTCATCGCCGGGGATGCCGAACATCGTATCGGGGAACCAGGCGTTGAGCAGCATCCGGATTTTCTTCTG
>JBDKVE010000184.1:0-3635 GCA_039679345.1 Anaerohalosphaeraceae bacterium | reverse complement strand
TGTCCGATTTAAGCGTGTAGCTCATATTGTTTGGATCGGTCACAATCACTTCGAGAATCTTTTTAGAATCCACCTGCAGAAGTTGTGTATCAACATAATCCATCGGCCGGCTGGATATCCAGGGCGACTGAAGCGTCAGATAAGCCTTATTGTCCGAGGCCAGACGCACAAAAACACCCTGCGCGTCCGGCTTGCTCTCTGCAACCAATAAACCCACGATAGCCTGATCGGCACTGTCTTTAAATAATACAGTCGTTGCGGCTGTCTCATCTGTAAGGCCTAAATCTGCATGAAAGGCAGGATCCTCTGTCTGCAGCTCGGCAGTTCGGATATCAAGACATTGATTGACCAGTTCATTGACCTTTTTGATACTGGCCGGATAGTTTTCTTTTTCAGCGACCACGAACCGCCCTTCGGATTTGGCCAGCGTGACTTTCTGTTTGCCTTTTTCGCCGGCAACGGCAATCGAGTTAATCTTATCGACATCCAAACCACCAACCAGAGGACCGATTACCAGGTTGCTGGTTTGTTTGACCCTTCCCAGTTGGTTAACCAGAATCGCTGCGGCCACAGAAAGGACTGCAACAATACCTAATATCGCAAGTTTTTTATCATTCATCGTGATTCTCCCTGTTTGATTCAAGGCTGAATTTTGCTGTTACTGTTTTTTTGTGAACAAGCCTTCCATTACGCATCACTGGCATGGCTGACATAATGGCGACGCATAAAACTCCGACGAAGACCCAGCACGACGGCAATCAGCAGAATCAGGGCCGGGCCGGGCAGGGTACACAGATTTTTCAGCTTGTTGCCAAGGCCTTCGATTTGCTTGACTTTTTCCATTTTGACGTCACGCAGTTCTTTTTCCTTTTCACGAAGCTTCAGTTCAATCGCCTGCTTCTCTTCGAGAATGGTTTTATTAATCAATTCATCTTCTTTTTTATCCACCGCAGCCAGTTTTTGATTCAGTTCCTGCTCAAACGTCTTGATCTGATTGATAATTTCTGTTTCCTTGTCCGCGGTTTTTGCCTCGGCCGCAGCTTCAATGGCGTCAACCCTCGTAAAGGGCCGGCTGTACTGGCCGCGCGAACGAACCGCCATCAGGGCGCTGGATCCGGATAAATCTTCGATGGCATTCAGTACCAGATTACTGTTATCACCAACCACAGCCGTACCAAAGAACGTTTGCTGATACGCAACGACATCACTGATAAAATCCACATCGGTAAAGACCATTACCGCACAGGATTCAGCGGCCTCGGTCAAGCCTGTCACCTTCTTCATGACCGGCGGCTTTTTCTCGCTTTCAGCTTTTTCAGCTTCCGCATCCCCGGCTTTTTCTTCGACTTCGATACCCTCGGGGAATGCCGATTTAAATTTGCCGGTAATCGCATACCCCATCACCACCGGCTCTGTGCCGTCACGGAATTTCCGCAGGAACTCGGCATAGTCCGGACTCATTAATTCGTAAGCGCTCTCCACCGTCCAGATATTACCTTTTGACGACGTTTGAATCAAAGGGGTATAATTGATGTCCGAACCTGTGGCACCTGCATCGACTTTCTTCAGGACACCCGGAAACATAATACTGGCTTCATTCAGCATCGCTGTTACAGGAGATTCCGCACTGAAGCAGTGATCCGCGGAAGTCAATTTCATAATACCTATAATCTTCATTGGCCGATCGGTTGGCCGGGGAGCCCCCACTACCGCCAGTGTACGGTCGCCGGCAAACGTCAGCTTGGGCATCTCCAGACCCCATGCTTTTAATAGTTTATCCAGGCTGGATTCAGTCGAGGGAGCCTGCCCCGTTTGCGCCTGCATCGGATCGGGCCGATCCATCACACAATGCGGGTCCATGAAAATCATGGCACGTTTGCCCTTGAGAATATACTGATCAATTGCAAACTGGGTTTTCTCGGCCAGGTCTTTGGGATGAATAACCATCAGCATATCAACATCAGAAATGGTATCGGTATCGGCCGGAATCGAAACCACTTCATACTTTTCCTGTATCTGACGGATAATGCCCCAGGCCGGGCGAGGCTGCTGGCCCTGCATCCGCATCATATAAGCCATATACCCGGACACGTCATCACCCATAACCGGCAGCGAACTGAGTACGCCGATTTTGGTCTTCTGGCGGGTGACGGCCGTATCAATCAGATAGCTGATGTCATACTCGACAAAGCTCTGTCGATCCGGGCTGAAAAACTCGATGGTTTTGGTCACACCAAACTGGGTCTGAACCGCAAGGCCAAAAAAGAAGCTTTCTTCCTGGCTGATGGTAAATCGCTTGAGTTTATATCGAATCGCCGCCATCTCCTCTTCGGTATAGGGACGCGGATCAATGATTTCCAGCTTGACATTGCCTTTGGACTGGCTGGCATATTCTTCCAGCAGTGCCCGGACAAAGGTGTAGTAATTCGTATAGAAGCGAATTTGATCAGGAGCTTTGCTCGAGGCGGTCTTGCTGTAAAACAGCTTGATGGTAATCGGCTGCGTAAGCCCGTCAAGAATCTGTTTGGTCCCATCCGACAGCGTGTACAGTTTACGCTCGGTAATGTCCAGGCACATCGACTTGCCAAGTTTGTGGACGATGCTGACCAGGGAAACCGCGATAACGACAATAAATGTGATTGCCATAATGATTTTGCTTGTTCGATTCATCAGGCAGCCTTCCTTTCTTCCAGAACCACAGTGCACGCGCCAATCCAGGCGACAATCAGGATGATGAAATAAGCGATATCCTTCATTTCAATAACCCCGCGAAGGATGGAATCAAAGTGGGATTGAATACTCATCATTTCAACCAGACCAACCACGTTGGCCGGAAACATCGTCGAAAGATAATTGACCGTCGTCGGCATACCCGCATACGTCAGGATACCGCAGGCGGCTGCGGACAAGATAAAACTGATTACCTGATTTTTGGTGATGGCTGAGAAGAACGATCCGATCGCCAGAAATGCCCCGGCCAGCAGAAACGCCCCGATGTAGCCGGTAACAATCAATCCGGTGTCCGGATGGCCGAGGTAAAGGACCGTTGCAGGCAGCGGAAATGTCAGCAGCAATGCGATTCCCAGAAAGCCCCACGCCGCAAAAAATTTCCCCAGGACAGCCTGTGTCACCGTAATCGGCAGCGTCAGCAGCAATTCAATCGAGCCGTTTTTGCGTTCTTCGGCCCACAGCCGCATGGCGGCCGCCGGAACCATGAAGATAAACAGCCATGGCAACCACTGGAAGAACAGCCTCAGTTCCGCCTGGCGAATCTCGAAGAATCCATCCCGAAACGGCAGATACCCTGCAAAAAATAAAAATATCACCAGAAAGACATTCGCTCCGGGCGTAGCGAAATATCCCATTAATTCCCGTTTAAAAACCGATAGAAAACCGTTCATCGCGTCATTCTCCGTATCTGAGGGCTACGCGGTCTTTTTGGAGGATGTGATCTTGCGGAAGACCTCATCCAGACTGCATTTGTGTTTTTCAATAAGCGCCTGCGGCGTGGAATCCACCAGGATTTTCCCGCGGGCAATGATAATCGTACGAGTGCAAATCTGTTCCACTTCTTCCAGGATATGCGTGGAAACGATAATTCTTTTCTCCTGGGCCATCCCGTTATTCAGTTTGCG
>JBDKVE010000183.1:0-11083 GCA_039679345.1 Anaerohalosphaeraceae bacterium | reverse complement strand
GGAAACACTGCGGGACTTGACAGGGTTAGGACTGGCCAGGGCGGAAAACCTGATTGACGCCACGCAAAATGCAGATGTGTTTGTGGAGGTGTCGGGCATCCTGAAAGCCTGTGCCAGTTCGCTGTTGAAAATCAGTGGCGACTTGCGATTGCTGTCGAGCGGCCCTGTCGGGGGACTGAGGGAAATCACCCTGCCGCCGCGACAGGCCGGTTCGTCGATTATGCCCGGCAAGGTTAATCCGGTTATTCCCGAATCGGTCAGCCAGGCAGCAATGCAGGTGCTGGGTAACGACGTAGTCATCGCCCATGCATGTTCGGCGGGCAGCCTTGAATTGAATGCCTTTCTGCCGGTGATTGCGGCGAATTTGCTGGAAAGCATTGAACTGCTGACGGTTGCTTGTGATATACTACGGAAATACTGTGTTAATGACATCGGGGCCAATCGTGAACAATGCAAGCAGTATGTGGAGAATGCCACGGCGGTTGTTACCGCCCTGCTGCCCAAATTCGGGTATGATGTCTGTGCCCGGATTGCTAAAGAATCTGAAGCCACCGGAAAGTCGATTCGTCAGCTTATTACGGAACAACACCTGCTGACAGAGCAGGAATTTGAGGCCATGATTAGCCCGGAGGCCGTCTGTCAGTTGGGTCATGTCAAAAAGAAATCAAAAACCTAAAAAACTATGGATCAGGCAACACCTAAAAGCTTACGTCTTCATATCGGCCTATTCGGCAGACGCAATGTCGGCAAATCCAGTCTGCTCAATGCGATTGTCGGGCAGGATGTCTCGATTGTGTCCGAACATGCAGGAACCACAACCGATCCGGTGGAAAAGCCGATGGAACTGCTGCCGCTGGGGCCGGTAGTATTTATTGATACGGCCGGGGTCGATGATGAGGGAGCGCTGGGGCAACTGCGGATTGCTCGAACCCGCAAGGTCTTTGAGCGAACAGACTTGGCGGTTATTGTCAGTGATGGCTTGTGGGGCGGCTTTGAAGACATCATTGCCAGCCAGCTTGCCGAATTGAATATCCCCTGTATCGCCCTGTTCAACAAGATTGATCAGACCTGTCCGGAACAGCATATTGTGGATTCCCTGATAGCTCGAAAGGTGCCAACGCTTCTGGTCAGCGCCAAAGAAAAACGAGGGCTGACTGAATTTCGGCAGACTCTGCTGGATAACGCCCCTGCCGAGTTTGTTGAGAATCCTGCGATTGTTGCCGATCTGGTCGGGCCGGGACAGACAGCGATTCTGGTGGTTCCGATTGATAAAGAAGCCCCCAAGGGCCGGCTTATTCTGCCGCAGGTGCAGACCATTCGGGATTTGCTGGATGGGGATGCATGTTGTATGGTGGTCAAAGAGCGGGAGCTCCGGGCGGCAATAGAAAATCTGAAAGAACCGCCTAAGCTGGTAGTGACCGATTCGCAGGCGTTTTTGAAAGTTGCGGCGGATACACCCAAACATGTGCTGATGACCAGCTTTTCGATTCTATTTGCCCGTTTCAAAGGCGATCTTGTGACACAGACACTCGGGGCGATGGCCGTGGATAACCTGAAAGCCGGTGACCCGGTCCTGATTGCCGAAGCATGCAGCCACCACCCAATTGGTGAAGATATCGGACGGGTGAAAATTCCCCGCTGGCTGACGCATTATGTCGGGGGAAAACTGGATTTTACGATTCTATCCGGACGTGACTGGCCGGAGGATCTCAGCAAATATAAACTGATTATTCATTGCGGCGCCTGCATGTGGAATCGACGCCAGATGCTGTCACGGCTGCTGGAATGTCGCAAGGCGGGTGTTCCGATTACCAACTATGGGCTGGTGATTGCCTACAGCCTCGGCATTTTTGAGCGTGCTCTGGAGCCATTCCCGGCGGCACGAGAAGTCTATCGTCAATTCAAACAGAAAGAACAAGCATCGTAATGAATCCGATTACCCTGCAGGAAATAGAACGCTGGCTGAAAGAAACCGACCAAAATGCTCTGGAGAAACTCTGGGCACGTGCAGATGAAGTACGCAAAGCCACGGTCGGCGATGAAGTGCATCTGCGCGGGCTGATTGAAATTTCCAATTACTGTGTGCGTCGGTGTGCCTATTGTGGATTGTCTGCGGGCAATCGTGCCATCGAACGCTATCGGATGACACAGGAGGAGATATTAGAGTGTGCTCTGAAGGCCGTGCAGATGAGCTATGGTACCGTGGTGATGCAGGCCGGTGAAGATTATGGGATTGAAGCCGACTGGCTGGCTGAGGTGGTTCGAGAAATCAAGAAGCAGACGCCAATGGCTGTGACACTTAGTCTTGGGGAAAGACCGTATGAGGAATTGAAACTGTGGAGACAGGCCGGGGCGGATCGCTACCTGCTGCGATTTGAGACCTCCGATTCGCGTTTATATGAACTGATTCACCCTTCCTTGCCGGGGAAGAAATCAGACCGATTTGAAATCCTTCGGCAGCTTCAGGAACTTGGGTATGAGGCGGGCAGTGGGGTTATGGTTGGTATTCCCGGCCAGTCATACGCAACGCTGGCACAGGATATCCAGATTTTCAGCACCATGGATTTGGACATGATTGGAGTGGGTCCGTTTATTCCCAGTCCCAATACACCATTGGGCCGTGGGGAGATACATTTTGATATTGATCCGGCTGAACAGGTACCCAATTCGGAACTGATGACCTATAAGGCGGTTGCCCTGACGCGGCTTGCCCGCCCGGATGCGAATATTCCCAGCACAACCGCCCTTGCGACGATAAATAAAGAAAGCGGCCGGGAATTCGGGCTAATGCGGGGAGCCAATATCGTGATGCCCAATCTGACACCGGTGCAATATCGCGAGAAGTATGAGATTTATCCAGGAAAGGCCTGTATTAATGAGACAGCCGAACAATGCAACGGCTGTTTGAGGGGACGCATTGCTTCGATTGGCAGGACCATTGGAACAGGTCGAGGTGGAAGAGGAAAAAGACCCACATAGTCATTATGCGTTTTTGCATCAAAAACGCAGTTTTAGATTATATCAATTCGATAATATTGTGATATATGTCGCATTAAATATTGATAAAAAGCAATATAAGCATTACAATTTTATTTATAGTGATAAATATCACATAATTTAGGTTGACTTCTTTCAAGAAATGATATATATTTATCGATATAATGGCATCGATAACAAAAACTCTTATATGGAGAATTAAAATTGAAAGAATTAACCAGCGTATCTGTTCCAACAGTGCGACGATTGCCGCTGTATATGGCGATTCTCAAAGAGATTGAGCCTGCCAGCGAGCACGTCAGCAGTACTCTGATTGCAGACCGTCTTGGTCTTGAACAAATCCAGGTTCGTAAGGATTTGGCCGGGATTGGAGTTACAGGTCAGCCTGCGGTCGGATTCAATGTCCGCGAGCTTATCGGAGCGATTGAACAACTGCGGGGCTGGGACACTATGCGGGATGCGATTCTCGTTGGGACCGGCAATTTGGGACAAGCCCTGCTGGGATATGATGGTTTCGCCCGTTACGGCCTGAATATCGTGGCTGCATTTGATGCCAATCCGGAAATTATCGGAATGAAAATTCACGGCAAGCCCGTGTTTGATATCGAGGTTCTTTCATCGTTGACCGAGCGAATGCATATACAAATCGGCGTACTGGCAGTTCCGGGTAAAGTGGCGCAGACGGTAGCCGATACACTCATACAGGCTGGAATTCATGCGATATGGAATTTTACGCCTGTTAAACTCAATGTGGACAATAATGTAATCGTAGAACAAGTTGATCTGGCGGCAAGCTTAGCGGTCTTATCAAGCAAATTAAAGGCAGTCAATAAGTAGTAGATACAAGTTAATCTCAAGTACGTTTCAAATTAATAAAAAATGAATGCGGACAACGGTCTGCGTCTGTTTATAGAAAGGGATAAGAATGTGTTCATCGTGTTGTAATGCTCAGCAGGAGCAGGTTCGGCGGTTTGAAAAAGTGTGCCGAATTCTCGACAAACATCAGCACAATCCATCGCGGCTGATTCCGATTCTACAGGAAGTACAGAAAGAATATCGTTATTTACCTGAAGAGGTGATGGCGTTTATTGCGACATCCCTGGGGGTGTCCCCTGCCAAGGTGTACGGGGTCGCCAGTTTCTATGCGAATTTCGCACTCAAACCTAAAGGCAAGTATGTCATTCATATCTGCGAGGGTACGGCCTGTCACGTCAAGGGTTCAGGCAAGATCAAAGACGCCCTGTTCAAGAAACTGAATGTGACACCGGAGAACAATACCACGCCGGATATGCTGTTTACGGTTCAGCCGGTGTCGTGCCTGGGTGCCTGCGGACTGGCCCCGGTCATGACGGTCAATGAAGAAGTACATGGCCAGGTGACGCCGGAGGCGGCGATGGTCATTATCGATGAGATTATCAAAAAGGAACGGAACTAATGCTTACTGATATGCAAACTCTGGAACTAATTAAACAGGGTTATGACAAGGCGGTAAAGCCCATCCAGCATCGTATCATCATCTGTGCGGGTACCGGCTGTGTCGCCAATGGATCATTAAAAGTATTTGCGGCTCTGAAAAAAGAAGTCGAAGCCAACGGGCTGACTGCGGTCGTGACACTTGAAGAATGCAACGAAGGCCAGATTCACCTGAGCAAAAGCGGATGCCAGGGCTTCTGCCAGATGGGACCACTGGTCACGGTTGAGCCGGAAGGTATCCTGTATGTCAAAGTCAAGGCTGAGGATGCGGCTGAAATCATCAAGACCACGCTGATTGATAAAAGCAAGGTAGAACGCCTGCTGTATGTGGATCCGGCACACGGCCAGGTCTGCCATACACAGAAAGAGATTCCTTTCTATGCCCAGCAAAAACGCATCGAGCTGGGGGATTGCGGTTACATTGATCCGGAAGACATTCGGGAATATATCGCACGGGGCGGCTACTATGCAGCTCGTCGGGCCTACGCCAAGATGACGGCCCAGCAGGTGTGCGAAGAAATTACAGCGTCGGGTTTGCGAGGACGCGGCGGCGGCGGTTTTCCCACGGGTAAAAAGTGGGCGCTGACCCTGCAGCAGAAATCCGACAAGAAATATGTCGTTTGCAATGGTGACGAAGGCGATCCGGGTGCCTTTATGGATCGCAGTTTGATGGAAGGCAATCCGCACCGCGTACTCGAAGGCATTATGATTGCCGGGCGGGCGATTGAAGCGGATTTTGCATACGTTTATGTCCGGGCGGAATATCCGCTGGCGGTGGAACGTGTTCGCAAGGCCGTTGAAGATGCCCGTGCCCTGGGGATTCTGGGAGCGGATGTATTCGGCAGCGGTATGGCTTTTGACTGTGAAGTCATGGAAGGCGCCGGCGCGTTTGTCTGCGGCGAAGAGACCGCCCTGATGGCCTCGATTGAAGGCCAGCGCGGGATGCCGCGGCCCAAGCCCCCGTTCCCCGCACAATCGGGATTATGGGGCAAGCCCACGGTGATTAATAACGTAGAAACACTAGCCTGTGTCCCGTTGATCATCACCAACGGGCCAGGCTGGTATCGAGAATGCGGCACGCAAGGCTCGCCCGGGACCAAGACATTCGCCCTGACCGGGCATGTGGCCAATACGGGGCTGATTGAGGTTCCGTTTGGTTCAACGCTGCGAAAAATCGTGTTCGATATCGGCGGCGGCGTGACCGATACGACCGGTGAAATCGATCCGGATGCCTTCAAGGCCGTCCAGATTGGCGGACCTTCCGGAGGATGTCTGATCAATGAGCATCTTGATTATCCGCTGGATTTCGACACGGTTAAAAAGATTGGCGCGATGGTTGGTTCCGGCGGTCTGGTTGTGATGAACAACAAGACCTGCATGGTGCAGATTGCCCATTTCTTCATGCGGTTTACGCAGAATGAATCCTGCGGCAAGTGCATCCCCTGCCGGGAAGGCACCAAGCAAATGCTGCTGCTGCTGGAGCAGATTATGGAAGGCAAGGCTACTGCCAAAACGCTGGATACGCTTCAGACGCTGGCCGAGGCCGTACAGAAAGGCTCGCTGTGCGGACTGGGCAAGACCGCCCCGAACCCGGTGCTGAGCACGCTGAATTATTTCCGGCATGAATACGAAGCTCATATTTTCCAGAAACGCTGCCCTGCCGGAGCGTGCAAGGCACTGGCAATACCGGAAATCAGTGCGGAATTGTGCAAAGGCTGCGGATTCTGTGCCAAGAAGTGTCCTGTCGGGGCGATTACAGGCGAACGGAAACAACCTCATAAAATCGACGCGGATAAATGCATACGCTGCGGCGCCTGTGCCCAGGCCTGCAAGTTTAACGCGGTTGCTGGAGTTTAATAATGAATACCAATGGAACGAATGAACCTATCATACTGAATGGTCAGCCGGTTGTCATCAACGGGCAAAAGAATCTGCTTGAGCTGATTCGGTCGGCCGGAATAGAGCTGCCGACGTTCTGCTATCATTCAAAATTAAGCGTCTATGGCGCCTGCCGCCTGTGCATCGTGGAAATCGACGGCATGGGCGTTGTAACATCGTGCAGCACAGTGCCGACTCCCGGCATGGTGGTTCGGACACATACCGACCAGCTTCGCAAGATGCGGCGGATTTTTTTGGAACTGCTGCTGGCCAATCATCATCAGAGCTGTACGACCTGCGACAAATCGGATTCCTGTAAACTTCAGGAACTGGCTCGCCAGATGGGAGTCACGGATGTGCGTTTTCCGTCGATTCCCAAAGATATGCAGGCCGATACCTCCAGTCCTTCGCTGGTTCGGGATCCCAATAAATGCATTCTCTGCGGTGACTGTGTCCGAGCGTGCAGCGAAATTCAGGGAATCGGCGCAATCGACTTTGCCGGCCGTGGAGCCACGACGGTGGTCGCCCCTGCTTTTAATAAAGATTTGGGCGAAGTGGATTGTGTCAACTGCGGCCTTTGTGCCAGTGTATGCCCCACCGGCGCAATTGTTCCCAAGAGCGAAATTGAAGATGTCTGGAAAGCGGTCAACGATCCGAATGTGACTGTGGTTGCTCAGATTGCCCCGGCGGTACGTGTTGCCCTCGGCGAAATGTTCGGCCTGGAACCCGGCGTGGCCACGACCGGACGGATTGTGGCAGCCCTGAAGAAAATCGGGTTTGACAAAGTATTTGATACGAGCTTTGCCGCCGACCTGACCGTGCTGGAAGAAGCAACGGAATTTATCGAACGCAAGACCCTCGGCAAAAAACTGCCGCTGTTTACCTCCTGCTGCCCGGGCTGGGTCAAGTATGCCGAGCAGTATTATCCTGAACTGCTGCCGAACCTGTCGAGTTGCCGCAGCCCGCAGCAGATGTTCGGTTCATTGGCCAAGACCACGCTGCCGGATCAACTAAAGGTAAAGCCGGAACAACTCTATGTTGTATCGATTATGCCCTGTACGGCCAAGAAATTCGAGGCCAAACGTCCTGAATTCCGCGGCCCGGCCGGCGCGGATGTGGATGCAGTCCTGACCACCCAGGAATTGGGTAAGATGATTAAGCAGGCCGGTATCCAGTTCCATAAGCTGACTCCGGAATCACTCGATATGCCGATGGGCTTCAAGACCGGTGCCGGTGTGATTTTTGGCACCACCGGCGGCGTCAGCGAGGCGGTGTTGCGGTATGCCCACGAGAAGCTGACCGGGACACGGCTGGAAAATCCTGATTTTACCGATGTTCGCGGCAACACTGGCATCCTCAGCAAAACCCTGCGAATTGGAGATATTTATCTGAAGCTGGCAATTGTGCACAGCCTGTCCAATGCCCGCAAGATTGCAGACCAGGTTAAGGCCGGCAATTGTGATTACGATTTGATTGAAGTGATGGCATGTCCGGGCGGATGCGTTGCCGGTGCCGGCCAGCCGGTCAGCGAAGGCGGCGAAGTGGTTCAACAGCGCGCCAAGGGCCTTTATGAAGCCGACAAGACCCTGCAGCTTCATAAGTCACAGGATAATCCGTATATTCAGCAGTGCTACCAGACGACTCTGGAAAAGCCCGGCAGCCATAAAGCACACGAAATGCTGCATACTGAATACAACAGCCGAAAACGGTTGTGCGGCAGCGCCATCAACCTGTCTGAAGGCAGCGGTGACGGCAAGCTGAATGTATCGGTCTGCGTGGGAACCGGCTGCTATCTCCGCGGCTCTCAGACCCTGCTGACGCAACTGCTGGATACTGCTCACACTAAAGGCATTGATGATAAACTGCATATCAAGGCGACATTCTGCTTTGAAGCGTGCACCAAAGGACCAACGGTCAAAGTCGGCGATACGATTATTGAAAAATGCGACCTGAAGACGGCAACCCGGGAGATTGATAGTCAATTAAAAGTCCGTGTTTAATATGGTTTAAGTGAGGAATCCGATCCATGCAGATACCCAACCAGGTAGTATTTACCAATAAGGCCCGATGTCGGGACTGCTACCGGTGCATTCGCATCTGTCCGGTTCACGCCATCGGAATCCGCGATGGGCAGGCGTATGTCGATCCGCAGAAGTGCATCTGCTGCGGGACCTGTATTCGTGAATGTCCTCAAAAAGCCAAGGTTTATCGCAATGATGTTGAGACGGTTCGGGATTTGCTTCATGCGGGCGGGCTGGTGGCCGTTACAATCGCCCCGTCGTTTGCGGCATTTTTCCAGCCCTGGCAGCAGACACGGCTGCCCAGTGCCCTGCGGAAACTCGGATTTGCGTTTGTCGCGGAAACGTCCGTCGGGGCGTATCCTGTGGCTCAGGCAACGCGAGAGTATTTTGACCAATGCCGACAGGGAGCCTGTATCAGTACGGCTTGCCCTGCCGTGGTGGGATTTATCGAACGTCTTCAGCCGCAACTGGCCGCCAGTCTGGCTGAGGTGGTTTCGCCGATGATTGCCCATGCCCGCATGCTCAAGATCAAGCTTGGGCCGGGGACCAAGGTGGTGTTCATTGGCCCCTGCGTGGCCAAAAAAGCCGAGGCGGACCGCTATCCGGATAAACCGATTGATGCGGTGCTGACGTTTCAGGAACTGGCAGAATGGTTTGAGCATGAACACCTCAAGCTGGCCAACCTGGAAGAAAGTCCGTTTGATCAGCAGCCCGCCGGATGGGCGAGACTGTTTGCCCTGGCCGGGGGAGCCTTGAAAACAGCCTCGGAAAATACCGACATGCTGGCCGAAAACACCCTTGCCATGAGTGGGGTCGAGGAAATCCGGGAATGGATAGCCTCCTGCGGTGATGGGAAGGGACAGCATGTTCTGGTCGAACCGCTATTTTGCCGACAGGGCTGCATTAACGGCCCGGCCGTACCGGAACAGATGCCGCCTGTGTTTCAACGGCGAAAAGCCGTGCTGGAATATGCGGCCAATTTGCCTGTGGTTGAAGCGGTAGAAGCGATTCCTGCGGGAATTACTGAAAAGCCGTATCTGCTGAATCCGGCTGTTGAAGAGCCGATTAACGAAGAAGTCATCCGGATGATTCTGGAAATGAGCGGGAAGAAGGACCCGGCTGACCAATTGAATTGCGGCGCGTGCGGGTATTCGACCTGCCGCCATCAGGCCATCGCCGTCTTTCGCCAGATGGCCGAGCCGGAGATGTGCATTCCCTTTATGCGAAGGCTGGCCGAGCAGAAGACCGACAAGATTATCGATACCAGCCCCAACGGCATTGTCATTCTGGATGAACATCTCAATATCCTGAATATGAATCCGTCATTCCGGCGAATGTTCATGTGCTCAACAGCTTTGTGTGGTAAGCATATTTCGACGCTGATTGATCCGGATACCTTTGAAAAAGTCGCCAGCGGCCAGAAAGAACGGTCGCAGGCCCTGATTGAACATAAAAAATATGGCATGGTCTGTCACCAGATTGTGTATGTCCTGCCGCAGGAAAAACAATACGTGGGTATTTTTGTGGATATGACCCAGAGCCTGGCCGAACGCAAACAGCTCGATGAGCTTCGCAGTCAGACACTCCAGCAGGCTCAGAACCTGTTGAGTCATCAGATTGACATGGCGCGCCGTATCGCCCAGTTTCTGGGTGAAAGTTCCGCCCAGGGACAGCGGCTGGTCGATAACCTGATGCAGATGGTCCAGGAAAAAAATCCTCCGCGAAAACCGCTGGCACCCGAACAATGAAATCCGGATACCTGCATATTGATATTGTGTCACGGCAGACGCCCAAGCGTTTCGATGACGTTTGCGGCGATGCCATCCTGCAATGGCGTACCGAAGAGGCAACAACAATTCTTCTGTGCGATGGTATCGGCTCGGGGTCATCGGCCAATATTGCCGCAACACTCTGCACATCCACTTTTAAGGGATTGCTTGATAACGGTTTTTCGTTTCGCCAGTCGTTCCAGATTGTCGTTAAGACTCTGGAGCAATGGAAAGATCCGCAGATGCCGTATTGTGCAGTCAGTGCGGCCCGCATCCTGAATGACGGGCAGACGACCGTACTGGCGTATGAGGCCCCATCTCCTGTTTTGGTCGGTCAGGGGATCGCTACGATCCTGCCGCAGAAGCCATTTCTCATGGAAGGGGCACTGGCGCACGAATATAGCTGTTACCTGATTGCCGGGGAAGGGATTGTGCTGTTCAGCGACGGCATCAGCCAGGCGGGACTTGGCGGGGAATATGTCGGCGGCTGGGGCAGTGAACGTGTTGCCGATTATTTGAGCCGTCTGATTGCTGAACATACCAATCCGGCGGATTTCTGCGAGCGAATTCTCGACAAAGCCAGCGATCTATCCGGCGGCCAGTCCCACGATGATGCCACGGTCATTTTTGCCCGATGTCGTCCGGGACGAGCCGTTACCATTATGACCGGCCCCCCCTGTGAACCTGCCAAAGACACTGCTGTGGTTCGACGTTTTCTGCAATCGGCGGGAGCCAAGGTGGTTTGCGGTGCCACGACGGCAGCGATTGTTGCACGTGAGGGCAAGAAAAATCTGGAAATGGAAGACATGCCTTCCAGCCTGGTCGCCCCGCCGCGATATTATATGGAAGACATCGACCTGGCAACAGAAGGTGCGGTCACTTTAAACCAGCTTTGCAATATACTGGACATCGCAGAACCGAAATTCGAAGAGACTAATTCCGTAA
>JBDKVE010000182.1:0-3814 GCA_039679345.1 Anaerohalosphaeraceae bacterium | reverse complement strand
GATTGATTTAGGTTTATGTTTCTACCATGAAGTTAAGAAGAACATGAAGAGGGGGTAATGACGAGTGTTCGGTGTTAAGTGTTAAATGTTTAATGTTTATGTTTTGCCAAAGAGAGCACGGAGTTTTTTGACAGGATTTACGGGATCTGCAGGATTGTTCAAAGCTGTTTTGGAAATCAAAACAGCAGGCTGAATGTCAGTGACCGCCCTCGAAGATCACTTCTGCGTTCGGTCCCAGCCACTCCGCCTGGAGCTCTCGCTAAGGTTTGAACTGGAAAAAGCGAGTGTACAGGAATGCAGGTATATAGGGAGGTATCCCTATCTCCCAAACGGGTAATCACGCCTGGGCAGCTCTTGACAAATCATTAGGCAACGTCCTATAATTCAAGGGTTACCCTTGGTTGTTTTTATTTCGAGGTCGGCCTCCTTTTGCTTATCATCTGAAACCAGCTATTGGCAACAATAGACTTTATCTGACTGTCTTATTTTGACGATACCAGCCATGATGAGAAGTATAATAACGCAATTATATATCCATTAATTTACTATGTATGTCTGGTATTAAAGCATTGCAAACAATAAACGATAAAATGCTCTGGCAGTTTATCCAAGCGGTCAATGATACTGCGGTCGATTACCCCAAAGACAAGTGCATTCACCAGCTCTTTGAACAGCAGGCGGAAAAAACGCCGGATGCGACGGCGGTGGTCTTTGAAGACCAGACACTGACCTACGCCCAACTTAATGAACAGGCCAATCAATTGGCCCATTATTTGCGGGCCAATGGCGTCGGACCGGATGTGCCGGTGGGCGTCTGCATGGAACGCTCGTTTGAATTAATGGTCACTCTGTTGGGTATCCTCAAGGCCGGGGGTGCATACGTCCCCCTGGACCCGAAATACCCTCCCGAGCGACTGAGCCACATGATCCGGGAAACCGGGATGCCGGCCATCCTGACCCAGCAGCGTTTCCAGACGCTAGACTTTGGATCGTGCCGTAACGTAATTGCCATTGACAGTCAATGGGACCAGATTAGCTCTGTCCCCCAAACATCCAGCCCCCCGGAAGTCTCCCTCAAGCCTCCGCATGCCGCCTATATTCTGTTCACCTCCGGCTCCACAGGACTGCCCAAAGGAGTGGTGGTGGAACACGGGGCCATCCTGAACAGCTTTTTATGGCTGCAGGAGACCTTTTCTCTAGGCCCCCAGGATCGTATATTACAAAAAACCACATTTACCTTTGACGTATCATTGTGGGATTTGCTCTGGCCGCTGACGGCTGGTGCTCAGGTAATTCTTGCCAGTCCGGGCAAACACATTGATATGGATTATCTGGTAGAGGCAATTCGATCTCATCAGATCACTGTGATCAATTTTGTCCCATCGGTGCTGGAGCTGTTCTTATCGCATCCTGAAGTCAGCCAATGCACCTCCCTTCGACTTGTTCTGGCTGCCGGAGAAGCCTTATCCTATCCATTACTGGCTCGTTTTTTTGAACTCCTTAATGCGGAATTACACAATTTATATGGTCCCACGGAAGCCGCCATTCAGGTAACCTGGTGGCCCTGCTGCAAAGATAACCCGCATCAGATAGTTCCCATCGGTAAGCCCATTGCCAATACCCAGGCCTATATTCTGGATAACTCTCTGCAACCGGTTCCTATCGGTATGCCGGGAGACCTCTATATTGGCGGTGTACAGTTGGCCAGAGGGTATCTGGCCCGGCCTGAGCTGACCGCAGAACGCTTTATGCCCGATCCGTTCAGTTCTCAACCCGGTGCAAGGATTTACAAAACCGGAGATGTCTGCCGCTGGATGGAGGATGGAAATATTGACTACCTTGGGCGGGCCGATGACCAGGTTAAAATCCGGGGATTCCGCATCGAACTAGGTGAAATTGAAAATGCTCTGCGAACCCATCCGGCTGTGGCTCAGGCTGCGGTGAAAGTCCATGAAAATCAGCCAGGCCTGAAAATGCTGGCTGGATATTATGTGTGCAAGCAGAGGCATGTTGTCTCAACCGATGAGATTATGGCTTACCTGCGGCAGCGATTACCGGATTATATGGTACCTGCAGGGATTATGGAACTGGATCAGATCCCTCTGACGGCCAGCGGCAAAACCAATCGCAAGGCCCTGCCGGCGTTGGAAGCCATCCATGCCAATTCCTCAAGCCAGCCGCAAACACCAACCGAACAAGCCCTGGCCCGGATTTGGATAGAACTGCTGGGCGTAAAAGACATCTACCGCGAAGATAATTTTTTTCATCTGGGCGGACATTCACTCAAAGCGATTCAGACTGTCTATCACATTCAGAATAAATTCAAGATTAATCTGCCGGTTTCGACCTTATTTGAAAATCCAACCCTGGAACAATTCGCACAGATCATTGATCAATACGGTGCCAAATCTTACAACAATGACCTCCAGATACCAACGGTTTCCAGAGATAAAACTTACCCTTTATCGTTTGCTCAAAAACGAATGTGGTTCATTCAGCAGCTTTCGCCGGAATTGCCGGTTTATAATATTTCATGGATGATCTATATGAAAGGTCATCTTGATATACAGGCTCTTGAAAAAAGCCTGAAAGAAATCATCCGGCGGCATGAATCGTTTCGTACTACATTTCCCATGAACGACGGGCAGCCTGTCCAGTATATTCAGCCCGAAATCTCCTGGAATCTTCCAGTCGAAACGATTGCCTCTGATTCTTTATCGCCCATAAATACATTTCAAACTATTGCTGAAACTCGGGCACAGGCTGTATTCAATCTGGAACAGGGTCCTTTGTTTCACTTAACCCTGTTGTGTATGAAACCGGACCACCATGCATTGCTTGTAAATATTCACCACTTAATTACAGACGGCTGGTCATTGGGAATTTTTGCTCAGGAACTGTCTGGAATATATCAACACTTTATACAAGGCACGCCTGTTGATCTTGCTAAACTACCGGTCCAATATGTCGATTATGGATGCTGGCAGCAGGTGGAGATTGAAACCATAAAAAAACAGGATTTTGAGTATTGGAAAGACAAGCTTGCCGGGGATATCCATGAGGTCACAATTCCCACGGATTATCCACGCACCACAATATCCACCTATCTGGGACAGTGGGAAACAACACATATTGATGATGCTGTATACGCTGAATTAAAAGATTTGTCTCACAAACAAAACACAACGCTTTATACTATTTTGATGTCAGTATTCAATATTTTACTGTATCTTTATACAAGGATTGAAGACATCACTGTCGGCAGCCCTATTTCGGGCAGAACCCATAAAAATATTGAAAAAATCATCGGTTTTTTTGTCAACACAACCGTCCTGCGTACTTCAATCACAAGGAATATGTCATTTCTTGATGTTTTGCGCCAGGTTCGTCAACTCTGCCTTGAAGCGCAAGAACATCAGAATCTGCCCTATGATGTACTGGTGGAACTTCTTAAGCCACCGCGTCAAGCTAACAAAAATCTTTATTTCCAGACTATGCTGGCCTACCAGGATTCACATTACTGGACTGTGAATCTGCCGAATCTGAATTGCCAAACGGTCGAAATCAGTACCAAGACGTCCAAGCTTGATTTTACATTATTTTGTGATGAAAGCCACTCCGGTTTGCATCTGCGGGCGGAATACAATACAGATTTGTATAAATCTGCGACTATCCGGGCTGTACTACAGACCTATGAATCTCTTTTAGCAACCGTTGTAAGCCATCCAGACATCTTAATCTCAGAATTGCTGCACCAAAACAGATTTATGTCTCCGGCCGGGACTGATTCCGCTTATTCCCTGCAAGGTCCAAC
>JBDKVE010000181.1:0-3552 GCA_039679345.1 Anaerohalosphaeraceae bacterium | reverse complement strand
TTCCCTCAACAATCTTAACAACCGAATAATCCCAAAACCGACCCCTGCATTATACCCCTCCATCCGACAATGTCCATCATAAACACAGGAATTAAGTCCCCCAAAAATCACACCCTTTCGCCAAGTCTGTCGTCTAAGTTATTTCGAAGGGCAAAATAAGTACATCCCCTATATACGGGTTCATCAGATATTCTTATATTCTGAACTAAAGTGATATACTGCTGTGAAAGTTTGGATTGATCAGCATAGACCTTAACAAGTCGGAAAATACAACTCTGGTTATTCGAACCGGCTCGTGATAGTTGCCTGTGTCCGAGAATCGGGCACAGAGACAGGATAAGTCAATTCAAATTGGAAAGGGAATGACGATGAACATTCGAAAACGAATTATTTATCAACTCTTGATTACAATCATGGTATTAGGACCAGCAGCATGGGCTGAATGTCCGATCAACACTCCGGGCGATCTCAATGGCGACTGCAAAGTCAATCAGGAAGATTTTGCAATCCTAGCGGCCCATTGGCTGCAGGATGGTAATTTACCTTCGGCATTGCCGGTGTTGAAGATTCTGCAGTCGGGAATTACCGAAACTCAGGCCGGAATGCTGGCAGAACAACTTAAAATCCCTGCGTCACTAATGGCCTTTGACGGGGGTGAAATGGTATTTGTCGATCCTGTAAATGTGTTGAAAATCCCTACAGGTCCAGTGACTGATCCGATCCTGATTGAACAGTTAACCAAAGAAAGCGAGGTCCCCCGCGGAGGTGAGTTGGGATTTGAGGCGCTGAATGTCGAAGGACTGGCGAAAATCCAGGCAATTCCGACACAGGATGCCATAAATGAGATACTGATCGCGCTCCAGAAGGCGGATATCAGCCTTGGCGAGGGTGCTGCGATGGGTGACGGGTCGGTGTTTGAGCTGCGGAATACCGCAGGGGCCTTGCTGCTTCCGGCGGTGCAATTAGACACCCGCGTGGCGTTCCAGCAATTCTTCGGCAGCATTCCGGTAATCGGCCCGGGAGCGCAATTCAGCGCCCGGCTGGGGCCGGATGGGCAGACTACACAACTGCATATCGCGCGTCGCCTGATGGAAGCGGGTGAGCAGGTTCCGCTGTTAACCCCGCAGACGGCGGCAGTCCGGGCATTCGCGGCCAGCAGCGGACAGTTTATTCCGGAAGGCGAGGCCAGGCTGGTGTATTTTGCACCCTCGCTGATGCACAAGAATACGCAATTTCTGGTTCCGCATTATGATCTCGGCGGAATCGCATTTGGGGCCGAAGGACAACAGGCCAACAAGCTTCGCAAGCTGGTGCCGGCCGTGGATGACCTGCGTCTGGTTCCACAATTGACCCTGAATGCGTCGGCACAAGGCAATCTGGTCCTGGCCACTGCAAGCGTCAAAGGCGGGACTGGGCCTTACAGCTATCGATGGTTCTCCTCGTCGGTTGACCTGAGCCAGTATCCCAGCGACGCGTCGTCAATCGAGTACTATGCGATACCGCGTGGACAGGTAGGCCCTGAAATCGTAACTGTTCAGGTGACCGACGACAATGGCATCGCCGTTGAAGCGAGCCAGACGCTGCAAATCCAGTTCCTGCTGCAAACACCGGCAGGAAAAGTCGGGCCCCTTACGGCCAGTGTGTTTGATTTTGGGACGGAGCGCGGCGTGTCGGATCTGTGCGCGGCCAACCAGGCCGGCTTCATCAATCGGTTTTTAGCGGATGGGGTTCAACCGCGGTTCAACTGGGCATGCGGCAGCGCATGGGAAGATGACTTTAAACAGCCGCCGGCCGGTAACGACACCACGTACGTGGACAACGCCGATATCGTGTTCTACTGCGGCCATGGATATGGCGGTGGATTTACCTTCGAATCCAACATCGACGACGATTATCTGACATCTGCGGATGCCGCCGGGGCATGGGGTAACGGGGATCTGGAATGGCTGGCATTGTTGTCATGCCAGGTGCTCAGGGACACCTACAATGGTCAGAGCTGGGCAACGCGATGGGGTCCGGCATTTGATGGATTGCACCTGATGCTGGGCTTCCAGACCAATGCCTATGACTGGTCGGGTTTCGGCGGACGGTTTGCCGACTGGACGCTCGGACGCGATTTCTTTATCTTCAAGCTTCCGCCTTTGCCGGTACGCGCCGCATGGTGCCAGGCGAAGGCCGAACAGCAGCCGGCTTCGGTTGAGGCGGTGGTGATGGGTGTCGTTGGTCCGGGATGGGTGATCAGCGGTTGGAATGACTACGTCTGGGGCAAGGGACCCGTCAGCGCGGACATTCGAGATGGTAATATCCAGGCCTATTGGAGAATCGTATATAAGTAAGCTGTAGTGTAACAGGACCTGGGGTGATGAAACGGGCGGGTAAAGAACAATTCTTTGCCCGCCTTTATTGTTGAAAATTCGATCAGATGATACGGCACTAATCAAATATCTCCGCGCTGCCATTAAGGATGCTTTGACCATATTCCTTTAGAAGATCTGCTTCTATAATCAGGTCTCGTCTTGCTTCTGCATGTATTTTGGGCAAGGTCCTATCTATAGCAAATTTTTTAAAACGAGTACGACATTCTTTCATTCCACATTTTTTAAGTAACAATGTAAGATATTGGCGTACAAGACGTCCATTTTTATCCCTGTAAACTGCATCTGGTTTCTTCCCATCTACCAAACGATAAACAAGTACAGATGTCCATTCTTCTCTTTCGTCTAATACACACTCAATCCCTATTTGTCCTTTGGTATAAGATACATACATAAAATGTATCGTGTCATCGCATTCAACTTCGGGACCAGCAAAGCCATATTCAGACACTAAAAAATCAAACGCCTGCCGACATTCAGCAATAAACCACTCATGACCCGGATACGTTTCCTTCATTTCAACTCCATCCTGAGAAAGCTGGCTCTTTCGTTCATTTTTCGTCAACAATCTTAACAACCGAATAATCCCAAAACCGACCCCTGCATTATACCCCTCCATCCGACAATGTCCATCATAAACACAGGAATTAAATCCCCCAGAATCACACCATAATTCTGCAACCAAATTTGCCATTTTTACTTTGGGGGCATTGGACACCCGTTTCCAAATAAAATAAGGGCGGAAATCAACACCGCAAATAATTGCCTTATGCATTTAATTGACTCCAGCACGGTCTTCTGATAGAATTATAGTGTGGCTATTTTACAGAATATAAGCCCATGATCAAAGGATGCCTGAATATGAAGTCAAGAAATGGCTTTACATTGATCGAATTACTCGTCGTCATCGCCATCATTGCCCTGCTGCTTTCAATTATCGTGCCCGCCCTGAGGATCGCCAAAGAGCGAGCCATGGATACCCTATGCACAAGCAATATCAAACAGTATCAAATCGCATCCGCACTCTATTGCAGCGATAACGACGAACACTTTGCCAACGGCGAAGACTGGATCTATCTGGGATTCATCAACGGCGGCCCCTTCCCCACGGCACCCCATTCGTTCAACTGTGTCTGGCACGACGCCACATTAACACCCAATGGCACTGTCGTCCAAT
>JBDKVE010000180.1:0-10337 GCA_039679345.1 Anaerohalosphaeraceae bacterium | reverse complement strand
AAGTATTCGATTTTTATCCCGATACCGATTCCGCCCTGAAGGCCTTAGCCCGGCCGACAGAAGGCTGACGGACATTCGGTCATGATGACAATGATGGGCTTGAAAGGGTACTACAGTGCATTTGGATACGCAATTCTCGATTTTTATGGTCAATAAACCCGGAGTCCTGGCCCGAGTTCTGAACACCCTGGCTGTCGCTAAAATCAATATTGTTGCGATGACGATGATGGATTCTGCGGAACATGGTGTCATGCGGCTGGTGGGTTCGTCTCATCCGGGAGTTCGCGAAGTGCTGACCCAGCTTAATATGCAGTTCAATGAAACGGATGTGCTATGCGTAAATCTGCCCAATAAGGCGGGTGCCCTGGCGGATATTACGGCCAAGCTGGCGGCGGCGCATATCAATATTGCCTATGCCTATGTTACCGCCGGCGCCAGAGGGGGCAGGACGACCGGAATTCTCAAGGTGGCGGATGTGAAGAAGGCGATGAAGGTGCTGCAGGGGGATGCCGAAATGCAGCACAAGGAAGATTCTGTTCGTCGGTCGCCGTCGAGCCACCGATAAGCTTTTTAAATCGTTATCATCTGATTATTCATAAGGGAAGTCACTGTTAAGCAGGGGGCTTCCCTTTTATTGTTTATATTTTGTGAGCGGCGGAAGAAGGGGCTTTACGGGTTTTTCAGAATACTGCTGTGAGCGGGGGAAAAAATTCGTATCGGCCCTCCGTCCAACTGGACGATTAAACCTTCCGTCGGATCGATGCCGATACAAGTGCCGCGATAAGGCTTGCCGTCGCTTTCCAGCTCGATGCGTGTTCCGATCTGCCGGTTGTATTTTTTCCATTCGTGCACCAGCCTGTCCGGATTTGTCTCTGCCGTCTCAATCTGGTATTCCAGCCGTTCCAGCAGAGAGCCTATCAGCACATTGCGATTGAGGGATTGTCCTGTTTCGATATCGAGGCTGGTGGCGGGGGGCAGTGGGGCGGCAGCGGCAAAGGTATCCGTATTTTGGTGGACATTAATTCCGATGCCGATGACCGACCATGTCCGTTCTCTGATTTTTCGAGATTCGACAAGGATGCCGGCGGTCTTTTGGTCTCTTACCAGGATGTCGTTGGGCCACTTGATGACCGGGTCAAGCCCGCATACAGATGAAATCATTTCCGCCACGGCCACGGGTGCCGCCAGTGTCAGCGGTGGGAAAGCCGCCCGATGCCTGACGACGACGGAACAGAGGATGCTTTGGCCTTTCGGGCTGTGCCAGGTTCGTCCCCGCCGTCCCCGACCGGCGGTCTGCTGTTCGGCCAGGACGCATAACCCATCGGCATCCGCCTGTGTGACCAGCTTCCAGGCGACATCGTTGGTACTTTCCGTGCTGTCCAGAATGACAATAATTCTTCCAACCCTGCGGGTCCTGAGACTCCGCCGAATCGTTTCATTATTGAGTTGATCGGTTATCGCAGTCAAACTGTGAACGGGTAATCAGAATTTATCGATCCAGGCCGATATCAGCCGCGACAGCGGAGTGGGTGATAGCTCCGATGGCGATGCGATCCACACCGCAGACGGCGATGGCCAGCACATTGTTCAGGGTGACGCCGCCGCTGGCCTCCAGCAGAGGTTTCTTGCCGCATATATGATCTCGCATTTCCACGGCGTGTTTGAGCTGCCATTGCCCCATATTATCGAGCAAAATCACATCGATTCCGGGGATTGTCAATACCCGGTCGAGCTGATTATCCACGTGATCGACTTCGACCACCACATATTTAACACCTTTTTTTGTGCTTGCGTCCTGCACCATCTTATGCAGCCTGGGTTCAAATTTTTCACTGAGTTCAGCCCAGTGATTGTCCTTGAACATGACTGCTTCGCCGAGATTCATTCGGTGGTTATAGCCGCCGCCGCAGCGTACTGCATATTTTTCCAATTCCCGCCAGCCGGGGATGGTTTTGCGTGTATCGTAAATTTTTGCCTTGGTACCGCGGACGGCATTAACGAATTTCCAGGTCATGGTGCTGATGCCGCACAGACGCTGAAGGAAATTCAGGACCACTCGTTCGGCTGACAGCATCGCACGAACCGGGCCTTCGATGACACCGAGCCGATTGGCGACGTTGGCCCGGTGGCCGTCCTCGATTAAGACACGCAGCTTGAGACGCTCATCGTACAGCTTCAGGACATGCTTGACCAGTTCCATGCCGCAGACGACGATTTCTTCGCGTGTGACGATGTAGGCTTTATCGATTTTATCTTCCGGAATACTGATTTCGCTGGTTGGGTCGCCATCGCCGAAATCCTCCTGAACCGCCATCTGTATCAATGGCATGATTTTATCCATGTCAAGCGGCTTGATTGCTCTTCGTGTTGCACGTTCTCCCATGTGTTACCTCTTTCTGGTCTTCATCGACCGGTTTTTTCTTTTTTGAGTATTGTCTATGGCTGCCGGAACCGCCGACGTGTCATTGATTGTCGGCATTCCCTTAATTTCCTGAATACGGTCCCGCAGCATGGCGGCCCGTTCAAAATCCAGTTTCTCCGCGGCTTCAAACATCTCGCGTTCCAGCTCCGTCAGCATTTCTGTCTGATCGAATTCCGTTTCGTCGAGAAGAATGGCTTCGCGGGCACGTTTTCGGGCCGATAATTCGTCTGAAAGGCCTTTTTGTATCTCTTTGCGTATGGTCTGGGGGGTAATGCCGTGCTGCTGATTGTACGCTAACTGAATTGTACGCCTTCGGGACGTTTCGTCAATGGCTTTTTTCATCGAAGGGGTAATCTTGTCGGCATAGAGAAATACGGTGGCATTGACGTTACGGGCTGTGCGGCCGATAGTCTGAATGAGCGAGGTTTCGCTCCGCAGAAAGCCTTCTTTGTCTGCGTCCAGAATCGCCACCAGCGACACTTCCGGCAAGTCGAGTCCTTCCCGCAGGAGGTTAATCCCCACCAGGACGTCAAATTCGCCTTTTCGCAGGTCTCGCAGGATATCCACCCGTTCAAGCGTCACAATTTCGCTATGCAGGTAACGGCAGCGGATTCCCTTGCTGGTCAGATAAGAGGATAAATCCTCGGCCAGCCGTTTGGTCAATGTGGTGACTAGTACTCGTTCTTTGACCTGAATGCGTTTTTGGATCTCGCCCATCAGGTGCTGAATCTGGTCGGAGGCTGGATATACAAAAATTTCAGGGTCAATCAGACCGGTCGGGCGAATAATCTGCTCGACCACATTGTCTTTGCACAATTCCAGTTCAAACGGCCCCGGGGTTGCCGAGACAAAGACGACGTGTTTCCATCGCTCATAAAATTCTTCGAATCGCAGCGGGCGGTTGTCCATGGCGCTGGGCAGGCGGAAGCCGTGATCCACCAGGACCTGTTTTCGGCTGTGGTCGCCGGCGAACATGCCGCGAAGCTGCGGAATGGTTACGTGGGATTCATCGATGAACAGCAGGAAATTATCCGGCAGATAGTCAATGAGTGTGTAAGGCCGGGAACCGGGTTTGAGGCCTGCCATGTGGCGGGCGTAGTTTTCGATTCCGCTGCAATAGCCGACTTCGCGAATCATCTCAAGATCGTAAAGAGTTCGGGCTTCCAGACGCTGGGCTTCCAGCAGTTTGCCTTCATGACGCAATTGCAGCAGGCGGTCTTTCAGTTCCTGTTCGATGCTCTGGCAGGCCGATTCGATGCGGTCCGCGGGCATGATATAGTGTTTGGCCGGAAAAATAAAAAGCTGATGTTCTTCGGCCAGAATTTCGGCGGAGACGGGATTGATATAGCTGAGTTTTTCGATCTGGTCGCCGAAAAATTCGATTCGTACCGCATAGGATTCATAAGATGGCCACAGTTCCACTACATCGCCGCGAACACGGAACTTGCTGCGGCTGAAATCGATATCGTTGCGGTCGTACTGCAAATCCGCCAGCCGGCCCAGCAGTGCGTTTCGGTCAACCTCGTCGCCGAGGCGGAGGCTGATGACGCTGGCCTTGTAGTCTTCGGGCGAACCCAATCCGAAAATGCAGGATACACTGGCGACAATGATGACATCTTCCCGGCTCATCAGGCTGGTCGTGGTTGACAGCCGCAGGCGGTCCAGCTCATCATTACGTGCGGCATCCTTTTCAATGTAGATATCCCGCTGGGGAATGTAGGCTTCCGGCTGGTAATAATCGTAATAGCTGACGAAATACTCGACGGCGTTTTGCTGGAATAGCTGGCGAAATTCCTCATAAAGCTGAGCGGCCAGGGTCTTATTGTGGGAGATGACCAGCGCAGGGCGCCGGAGCTTCTGGATGACATGGGCCATCGTGAAGGTCTTGCCGCTGCCGGTAACGCCCAGCAGGGTTTGGAAAGCCTTTCCCTGCTCAAGCCAGCCGGCCAGCTTGTCAATCGCCTGGGGCTGATCCCCTTGCGGTTTAAACTCACTGATTATCTGGAAATCACTCATTAGTCTCGTCTATTTGTCCAAAAACCGCTATTATATCACACGCAAATCAAAATGATATATCTTTTCTTGCACTGAATTGGGGTGAGGTGGATATGGAGGCTGAATTGGAATTGCTGCCATAAAATCTAAAAATATTAAGATAAAATATATCCTGTAATAAAAAGATTTTCTTATCTATAAGCTCCCCAAAATCTCTCTTGTCTTTCCAATATATTCTGGGTAAAGTATCCCCTTTGAGAATTGTTTATAGCGGCGTCCAAAATAAAATTCCAGATAGTATGCCGTGTTGAGTAATTGTAAAATATCAGCTCGGAAAACCTTATTATCGTATAAATCACATATTTTCGAAAGAGTATTGCTATGAAATCAAAACGTTCCTTATCGGCCTCACTCTTGTTAAATGTGCTGCTTCTATCGTCAATCACATTGCTGGTATCATGTCAGCGTAATACTGCAATGAAGGGGGGCGACCAGACTCCCTTGTCCGGCTATATCCGCCCGCTGATTGGCACGCATGGTGAAGGGAATGTGTACCCTGGGCCGTCAGCACCGTTTGGCATGGTTCAGCTCAGCCCGGACACCGATAAGGTTCTGTGGGCGACGGCTTCGGGCTATGAGTATTCCGACCCGACAATTCTCGGATTCAGCCTGACGCATCTATCCGGCACGGGCATCCCCGACTTGGGTGATTTCCTGTTTATCCCGCAGGTGGGTAAGCCCGAACTGGTCTCCGGCAATAAAGAACACCCTGAACAGGGTTATCAATCTCCGTTTTCTCATGATGATGAGTATGCCTCGGCCGGATACTATCGGGTCAAACTCCAGAAATCCGGCGTGACCACTGAACTGACGGCAGGTGAGCGTGCGGGCATTCTTCGCTTTACTTTCCCGGCCAGCGATGAAGCTTCCATTATGACAGACCTGGCCCATGTACTCAGCGGCGGACGCTGGAAGATTGCCCAGTCGCACGTGCGTATTGAAGACAATGCCACCGTGACCGGATTTCATATTGTCAACGGCTGGGCCAAGGAACGGCACCTGTATTATGCTGCACGGTATTCCCGGCCTTTCGATGAGGCCCTGATTTACAGCAACGGCAAGCCGGTTCTGTATGACAGCCACGCCAATTACCGGTTCCGCAGCCGTCGGGAAGCGGCCGGAACAGATCTGCGGTTTCTGGCCAAATACAAGACCAAAGCCAATGAAGTTATCCAGGTCAAAGTGGCGGTTTCCTCCGTCAGTGCCGCCAATGCCCTGCAGAATCTCGATACGGAAATCTCTGGCTGGGATTTTGAAAAGGTCGTCAGCGACACCTGCAAAAAATGGGATAAGGAACTGGACCGGATTCGCATCGAAGGCACCCAGCAGGAAAAAGAGACCTTTTACACGGCTCTCTATCATGCATTCCTGACGCCCAATATGCAGCAGGATGCAAACGGCCAATACCGCGGCTTCGATCATAACATTCATAAAACCGACGGCTTTAGCAAATATACCATCTTTTCGCTGTGGGATACCTATCGCGCCACACACCCGCTGTTTGCCCTGATTCAGGCCCAGCGGAATTCGGATATGATTAATTCCATGCTGGCCCACTATGACCAGAGTGTCGATCACCTGCTGCCGGTCTGGGAACTGCAGAGCAATGAAACATGGTGTATGATTGGTTATCACGCCGTCCCTGTCATTGCCGATGCGTATCTCAAAGGCAATAAGGGCTTTGATCCCCAGCGTGCCTACAATGCCATCAAGACCACAGCCATGAATCCGGATTATGATGCCGTAGCCGATTTTGCACGGCTGGGCTGGGTGCCGTTTGACAAGGAAAACGAAGCCGTCTCTAAAACGCTTGAATACGCCTACGATGACTATACTATCGCCCAGATGGCCAAAGCCCTCGGCAAGATGGACGATTACAATTACTTCATGAAGCGGGCGGGTCACTATAAGAATATTTACGACCCCGAAACCGGTTTCATGCGGGGCCGTGATTCACAGGGCAACTGGCGAACCCCGTTCGATCCGCAGGGCTTTGTTCAGGGCGGCGATTTTACCGAAGGGACCAGTTGGCAGTATAGCTGGTATGTCCCTCACGATGTGCCCGGCTTGATTCAGTTGATGGGCGGAAAGGACGCTTTCTGCAGCAGACTTGATCAGCTTTTTGTTCTTAAATCTCCCGATAATGGAGATAAAGAGGTGGACGATATCTTTGGCCGGATCGGGGAATATTGGCATGGAAACGAACCCAGTCATCATATCATCTATCTCTATTGTTATGCGGGCCAGCCCTGGAAGGCACAACAGCTTCTGCATACCGTTATCAAAACTCAATACGGCAATCAGCCGCACTCGCTGACCGGCAACGATGACTGCGGCCAGATGTCGGCATGGTATATGTTCACCTGCATGGGATTCTATCCGGTGGCACCGGCCAGCGATTATTATGTCATTGGCGCACCGCAGATGAAGCAGATTACCATGCACTTTTCCAACGGAAAGACATTTGCCATGACCGCTGAAAATCTGTCCGACCAAAATATCTATATCCAGTCGGTTCGTCTGAACGGCAAAGACTGGAACAGTCCCTTCCTGCCTTTCAGCGAACTTAAAAATGGCGGCACACTGGATTTTGTGATGGGCCCGCAACCCAATACGCAGTGGGGGGTAATTGCTGAATAGGCAGGTCTTCGGAGCATTGGCCGTTATTGTGATGAAGAAAGAATAGGCGTTTATTCGTTCTTTCGGTACACTCGCACGTAATCGACATCCATCTGCTGCGGGAATGTTGCTGTGATGCACGATGCATCCGGATCAGCGCAGCCGACGTAGTAGCCTCCCACCGCGACATTCAGCAGGACATGGAACCGCTGGTCGAAGGGGGCTGGATATGTCCCGTTGGCGCTCCACCAGGATGTCTGGGTGCAATAAAGGTTTCCGTCAACATACCATCGCATTCGAGTGGGTGTCCACTCGAAGGTATAGATGTGAAAATCTTTGGAAAAGTCGATACCGGCCGGGCTGTAAGTACAGCCCGCAGACACATTGTTGGGATATTGACCGCCATAGTGAATTGTTCCGTGAATGGATGTGGTCGGATTTTTGGTCTCCATGATATCAATTTCACCATGAGCGGCCCACTGGGAGTATGGCTCCCCATAGGTATTGTCCGTCGGCATCATCCAGAATGCGGGCCATATCCCTCCGCCTCCGGGGACCTTGATCCGTGCTTCGAGTTTGCCGTACATGAAATCCTGCAGGTTGGCGCTGCGTATTCTTGCGGAGGTGTATTTTCGGTTGTCATAATTTTCCCGGCGGGCTACCAGATACAGCTTGCCGCCCTGCACGTACACATTTTGCGGCCGTGCGGTATAATATTGAAATTCGCCGTTTCCCCAACCCCACAATCCATAATCAAAGGGGGCATCATTGCCGGTTCCAATCATGCATTCCCAATTGGCGGTATTTAACTGGGTGCCGTCAAATTCATCCGACCAGACCAAGTCCCATTGGCCGGAGGCCAGGCAGTCATCATGGGTTTTAACAAAGACTTCACGAATGGAAAACCCATAGGCGGTGGCACGCTGCAGACAATGGATTCGGATGTATTGAGCTGCCGTTGACGCAAAAACGATGTCGTCAAAATTGCCATCCCCGGCATTGTTGGTATAAGCGGAAGTCCAGGCGGCTCCATCGACCGATACATCAACGGTGTATTTCGATGCGAAGGCCTCTTCCCAATAGATTTGCAGCCCACGAATTGTGCGTATCTGCCCCATATCCAGTTGGAGCCATTGATTGTCCTGAAAGGCACTGGCCCATCGAGTTGCCAGGGTGCCGTCTATGGTATTGCCTGCGGAATACGAGGCGTTTTCAAGACTGGAAGCAGATGCGGTAATTGTGCTGCAGTAAAAGATTTGCCATTGGGATGCAAGGTCGGCCACATCTTCGAATGTGACACAGCATTCTCCCGTCGTATCCCCCGGACATGCGGATACATTGCAGGCCAGCCAGCCTTCGGCCAGAATCAGCAGGTCGGAAATATCCACCCAGCCGTCCCGGTTAAAATCCTCTTTAAGGGCGGCATGTACGGATACGCATAAAGTGAAGAAAAAAACAAACAGGAACAACCATCCCCTGAGAACAGAACCTACCCGCACTGTTTTACAGTTCATAAGCTGCCAATCACATTTTTTTATTCTTTATCCAAAGACAGGGATAGTCCGAACAGACCATCCCTGTCTTTATACTGCTTTATTCTTTTTATTTACGCCGTTTCAGCAGCAGGGCGCCAAGACCCAGAAGAACCATCGTGGTCGGTTCCGGCACAATGGTTACGCCGGTAGCGGCAGTTTCGCCCGCAGGATCGACCACCAGGCCCCGGAGCATAAATCCAACCTGGGTTACCGGGTTAGCAATTGTATCTACTGTCAGGTACACGGTTCCACTGCCGGGTGTGAGATTTGAAAATGAGCTCTGTATGGTGGCCCAGCCCGCATCCGGATTTAATACCTTGATAAACGCCTGGGCGGAATAACCTGCAGGCAGTGTGTTGGTCCCTACAGTATAATTGAATGTGACCAATTGTCCAGCAAGGCCACCCCATTCCTGGTAGAAGTTGGCTTCCATGTCTTTGTTGCCCGAGCCATCCGGATTGACCCAGTACGGGTCGGCCAGATTGTAGCAGTTTGTGTTCGGTGCAAGGGTCAGCACTCCGGCGCCGTCAAAGCCGGCCCGCAGATCTGCCGCCCCCCATGAACTGCCCCATAGATAACCGCCGCCATTGGCCGGTGTCTCGAATACATTCATCCATCCATTCCACGAGGCGCCGGGGTCTGCTCCATTGACGACCATGTCTGCCTGGGCCACTCCAATGAGGCAAAGAGCTGTAAACACTACCCATACTTTCTTCATCTTTTGTTCCTCCAGATAAATGTTAAACGATTAGAGTTTTTACGGATAACAAGACATCGCTTTTGATCCATGATTTTGAGGGGGGCGGAAAACAGACTGGACAAGAGACGCGGGTCTTCTTCGCTGTTGAGCTCTAAAGCGTCGGTTATGCGATGATACGAAGGATATTAACTTCCTCATTTTTCCTCGCTCTCCTTGGAAACACAAGATGCTTTCTCTTTTTCTTAGCAACTTGTTTCCATTGTTTATGATAAAGATTCTGAAATCCTGAGTCAAGGGAATTCCCGCCTTATTGCGGGGTAAACAACTCAGGATTTCCTACATCCACATTACCGACGGGTGTTATTTCGTATTGGAAGAAAATGCTGTAATTCCATAGAAAACAAGGAGCTATGAAAACCATAAGGGGATATTCCTGTGTATCATATTGCATTGTGAGTTCTGGGCAGCATATCAATATTGTACACAATTATACGCTATCCTTTTAAGGGCGAGATGGCCCCCTTTCCGCTCCGGGCGGAATTTATCTTGCCCTGACTGGGCCGAATAGATATAGTTATAACTGTGGATTGTGTGTACGGCAGGCAGTTTAGCTTAACTGGGTTGCATATAAAAAGGTGGAAAGAAGAATTGAAGGCAGCACATCAACTGGGGATATTTGCGTTCATGAGGGTGCGCCTAAGTTAAAACCATAACAAACTATTCACTGATTAGGGAGGTTACGATGAGCATGAAAAAGGCGGCAATTCTTTTTATGGTAATGGCAGCGGCTGGCTTTGCCGGTGCGGCACTGGTTACAAACAACGGAGGCTTTGATGTCAATGCAGCCGACTGGAATGCAGCCGGCGGAGGAGGAGCCTGGGCACCCGCTCACGTTCCGACGGGTGGTAACCCCGGTGGTTATGTGACCCTTCAATCAGCCAACAATACATGGTCTGTCTGGTACGAGGTCATTAATGAGAGTTTGGCTGTATGGGGCATATCGCCC